>JAYUFP010000666.1:0-12876 GCA_043738665.1 Isosphaeraceae bacterium | reverse complement strand
GCCAGACGCTCGGCCTGGGAAGGTTCTTTTTCAGCTACGCCGGCACGCTTCCGGGAAATTTCGTCCTCGGCCTCGCGTTCGACAACAACAACATGATTGATACCTCGTTGACGTCCTTCAGTAGCGCAAGCGGAGACCCCAGCCAGACGAGCGGGCCGATCACCCTCCAGGGCAACGGCACCTACAGTGTCAACCTACCCGACGCGAGCACCACACCTGAACCCGCCACGATCGCCCTAGCCCTTCAGGCGATTCTGGTCGGCGGGTTTGTCGTCCTGCGACGCAAGCGTCGGGCCGATCCCGACCGAGTCGGCTGACCGACCGAGGCCGGCATGCACGTCCTCTTCAGCCATCAGAACTTCCCCGCGCAGTTCGGCCATATCGCGCGACACCTCGTCCGGTCTCAAGGCTGGACCTGCTCGTTCGTCTCGCAAACACCACCCGGCGAATGGCACGGCGTCCGTAAAATTCAGTACAAGACCACCGGCGGCGCCCGCGAGACGACCCATTATTGCAGCCGAACCTTTGAAAACGGCGTCTGGCACACCCACGGCGTTTATGAGGCCTGTAAAGGCATTCCCGACCTCCAACCCGACCTGATCGTGGGGCACAGCGGCTTCGGCTCGACCCTCTTCCTCCGCGAACTCTATCCGGACGCCCCGGTCGTCAATTACTTCGAATACTTCTACCGCGCCCACGACTCCGACCTCGACTTCCTCCCCAACAACGGCGCCCAAGAGCTCGATTACCTCCGGTCGTACACCCGCAACGCCATGATCCTGCTCGATCTGGTGAACTGCCGGGCCGCCTACAGCCCCACCGAATTTCAGCGAGGCCTTTTCCCTTCCGAGCTCCGCCCCAAGATCGACGTCATCTTCGACGGAATCGAGACCGACGTCTTCACGCGCCGCCCGGGGCTCCCTCGAAAAATCGCCGGGCAAGACATCTCCAGGACAACCCGCATCGTCACCTACGTGAGCCGGGGCCTCGAATCGATGCGCGGGTTTGATGTGTTCATGAAAGCCGCCAAACGGATTTACACGAGTTATTCGGATGTCCTGTTCGTGGTCGTCGGCAGCGACCGCGTGTGTTACGGCGGCGACGAGAAGCACATCACACACAAGACCTACCGCGAGCACGTTTTGGCCCAGGACGAATACGACCTTTCAAAATTCCTCTTCACCGGCACAATCCCCGTGCCGACCCTGGTCGAGATCCTCAGCCTCAGTGATTTGCACATCTACTTGACCGTTCCGTTCGTCCTTTCCTGGTCGTTGATGAACGCCCTGTCGTGCGGCTGCGTCGTCCTGGGGTCAAACACGGCGCCGGTCCGCGAGATGATCACCGAAGGCGAGAACGGCCTGCTCGTCGATTTCTTCGACGACCAAGAATTAGCGAAGCGAGCCGTCGAGGTCTTGCGCGACCCCGAAACCTTCCGGCCCCTGGCCGAACGCGGCGCGGCCTTGATCCGCGATCACTACGCGCTCGAAGTGACCCTGCCGAAGCTCGTCGCGTTGTTCGAAAAGGCGAGGCGAGGCGAAGACCAAGCTTAGGGTCCGCAGTACGGGCCGGCTCAACACCCTTCCGCAGAGCGGGCCCTACGAGACCGTACGAACTAAATGATATTTCAACATCCAAGCCAGAGTCGCCCGCGCTGCCCTTGGTGAGGCGCCTGAAGCCTCAACCGCACCGAAAACCTCCGCCGCCCGGACCGGTTTCGCGAGCGATTCCAGCAACTGAAGCAAGACCGAAGGGTCACACACCCGCCGGTCGCCGCTGTAATGGGTGAGCGGGGTTTCGAGCAAGATCGGCAACCGCACGCCCGCGTCTTCGGTCGCGACGAGCCATTCCGCGTCATTCAAAAACGCCGTCGGGTATCCGGCGAACGTGTGTTCCGGCGGCGGATAGAGCGCGGGCGTCGCGAACGGTGGGGCTGTGGCCTTCAACGACGCAACGGCAACCCTCTCGGCCTCCTGACTCGTCCATAATTCTTCGTAGGCACGCACCACCCCCGCCCACGTGAACCGTTCGAGGACCCGCTTCCGCCCGGCTTCGCCCATCGTCCGTCTCAACGAGGCGTCGGCGATCAGTCGCGTGTAAGCCTCGGCCGCGGCGGGGACGGCGACGGCGACGCCTTGGTTGACGGCGGCGAGGAAGTAGTCGTAATTGGTCTCGCCGAACAGAAGCCGCGAGGTCGCGTCGGCCGTCGCCCCCTGCACCATCCTCGTGGGCACGAGGCAGCCGGTCTCGCCGTCGATGACAAGGTCGCGGTAGCCGTCCCAGTCGGTCGCGACGACCGGCAGCCCGCTCGCCATCGCCTCGATCACGACGAGGCCGAACGTCTCCTGAATATTATCGGACAACGACGTGAACACGTCGGCCGCTTTCCACACCGCGTAACGCGTCGCGGTGTCAGTCCCGTTCACGATCGAGACGTTCACCCCCGGCGCGAAGGCCTTCGCCCCTTCCACGAACGCGAGCCGCACCGGCTCATTCACGGCCCACCCCGAGAGCACCAGCCGCACCCGCTTCCCGGTCCGACGGGCCGCATCCGCCAGCGCCACGAACATGGGATAAGGATGCGCTTTCGCGTGGTGCGATAGCCTGCCGACGAACAGGACCACCACCTCGTCGTCAGCAACTCTCAGTTTCGCGCGCTGTTCGGCACGCTCGGCGGGGGTCGCCGGCCTGTACAGGTCGGGGTCCACGCCGAGCGGGATCGTCTCCAGTCGCACGACCGATCGGGGGTTGCCGCCATGCCGATCTTCGAGATATGCGGAATAGTTTTCCGTGATCGTGCGGACCAATCCCGCGACCGCGCGCGACGTGCAGATCAAGGCGTCGTAAGGCTCGTAAGGGGCCGTCACGAGCCCGCAGAGGAGCGAGGCCGCCGTCGCCGAGCAGAGCGTGTGCGTGACCCCGCAGAGCGCGTACGTGTGCGGCCCGGCGTGCTGCCTGGCCCATGCGAAACGGGGGTCGGGAGGGCAGGGGGTGTACACGATTCGCGCGGGGGGATCGGGAAAGAAATCCTGATGAAAGCGCGTTTCCTCGACGACCGTGAGCCTTCGCGTGCGTCCCCGGCCCGACGGGTGCTCGCGGAGAATCTTGACGAGCGACTCGGCCTGATGGCGATTCTTAACCAGCGCGACGAGGTCGTCGCGCCTGCCGTGGGTGAGAAACGCGTCGAGAAACCCGACCCCGGCGACCTGCCGCCCCATCAGGCCCAGGGGGGCCTCGGGGGAGCGTCGCCGGCGCGGCGGATCGTCTCGACGTAGGCGTCGGCGTCGTACTGAAGCGCCAGCGTCGGAGGAAAGGTGTGCATATTTAATTGTGACAGTTATGTCGACGTGTGTTCAAATGTTTCCACGACGGGCGGCGCCGAAGTCCGGGTGCCATGTGGTTCGGCATTCCGAACCCGTGCGGGGCGGCCGCGGCTCACGACGCACGGAGAGACTTCCGCCGACTCTACCGTCCGGGTTTCTTCGCCTCGTCCGCCTGATACCCTTTGCGATCATCGACCGGTTCCGAACTCGGCGGCGGCTTGACTCCCGCGGCGAGCATCACCTTGTGGAGGGCGGCGATCGTTTCGGGCGAGGGCTTGAAATTCCCCGGCCGGTGGCCTTCGGCGATCGATAAAGGGGTCCAGTTGTACTTGTCTTTTCGGTTCCAGATTTCGACTTTCGCCCCATTGTCGGCGAGTAACTGGACCACCCTCGGCAAGCTCTTGTAGGCCGCGCCGTGCGTGGCGGTCTCGCCGTTGGCATCGACGGCGTTCACGTCCAAACCGAGCTTCAACAGCACCGCGACGGCCTCAAGGGCCTCATCCTCGGTGCCGGCCTCCTCGCCGGGGGCGAGCGTCCCCAACCCGGCCGCGGCCATCAGCGGCGTTGCCCCGTCGACGTTCGTCCGCTTCGGGTCGGCCCCGTGCCTCAAGAGCGATTTCATGAGGGGAACGTCGTCGGTCTGCGAGGCGATCAGGAACGGGGTCGCGCCTTTGCGGGCTAGAAGCCCCTTGCCCGAGGTCCCTCGGCGGAGCTTGATGTTGACGTCCGCCCCGTGCTTGACCAACTGGTCCACGAGTTCAAGGCTGCTCATGTTTCCCGAACCGATCGGGGCGGGGTCGCCGCTCTCGTCGTCGCCGCGGTTGGGTTTGCGGACCCAGGTCAACGTGTGAAGGGCCGTGAATCCGGAGCGCTGGTCGTTGGGGTCGGCCCCGGCCTCCAGCAAGGCGACGGCCAGTTCAAAATGGCCGTTTTCGACGGCGAGGACCAGCGGAGACGTCCCCTTGTTCGGCCCCTTCCCGGCCGACTTCCGCACGTCCATCACGGCGTTGACGTCGGCCCCGGCCTTGAGCAAGTCCCGGACGACCTCGGCGCGACCTTCGCGAACGGCGAAGAACAGCGGGGTGTATCCCGAAGGCAACGACGCCTTCAGATCGGCCCCGGCGTTGATCAGCGCCTCGACGACGGCCGCGTGTCCTTCGGCCGCCGCCCACATCAAAGGGGTCTGGCCGCGTCGTTCTTTCCCGTTGACGTCGGCCCCGCGCGCGAGCAAAGCCTTGACGGCGTCGAGCTTCCCAGTGCGTGCCGCGGTGAAAAGCACGGTCTCCCCGCCGCGGAGCGTGGTGTCAGGGTCGGCCCCGGAATCGAGCAGAAGCGTGACCATATTTTCATCACCGTTCGTGCAGGCGAGCGAAAGCGGCGTGACCCCGTAACGGTTCGCGGCCTTGACGTCGGCCTTCGCCGCGATCAGGAGCTTCGCCGTTTCGAGGTCGTCGCGGTAAACGGCCCAGTGCAGCGCCGTCATACCGTCGGCTTGCTGAGTGGTCACGTCTACATGTTTTGATAATAGCGTGCGAACTCGTGAGGCGTCCGATTTTTCGACTGCGTCGGCGAGGGGAGAATCTCCCTTGGCGTGATGGGTGAAGAAAGATATCAGGATCAGCGCGGAGACCCTGATGCGAGTTGCATTCATCGCGTGATTCTCCGCATTCGGGATCAAGCTTCCGGAAGGGCCGACCGATCGGAGTGGAAAAGGACTTTCCCCCCTTCGCAAGGGGGGGGAAAAGACTAGCCCCCCTTCGCAAGGCGGAGGAAAAGACTAGCGCCCCTTCGCAAGTGGTGGAAAAAGAGGAGTCCGACGGGGAATCACTCAGACCGATAACGGCTCAAACAACTCCTCAACCTTCCCCTTGCTGTCGGCGAACGAATCAATCTTCACCCCGACTTTATCGAGCAGCGTCAAATGCAGGTTCGCCAGGGGCGTGGGCTTGGCAAACCGGATGTGCCGGCCGCCTCGCATCTTTCCGGCGGCTCCGCCGGCGACGAGGATCGGCAGATTCTTATGATCGTGAACGTTGGGATTGCCCATGCCACTTCCATACAGATATAAACTATGATCCAGCAACGACCCGTTCCCCTCGGGAGTCGCCTTCAGCTTGGCGAGGAACTCCGCAAAGAGCGAGACGTGGAAGGCGTTGATCTTGGCCATCTTGGCGATCTTGGCGGGGTCGTTGCCGTGGTGGGTCAGAGGGTGGTGCGCGTCGGGAACGCCGATCTCGGGATACGTCCGTCCGCTCGTTTCTCGGGCGAGCTGGAAGGTGATCACCCGGGTCACGTCGCCTTGAAGGGCCAGAACCTGAAGGTCGAACATCAGGCGGGCATGGTCGGCGTAGGAGGTCGGCACTCCCACCGGACGGTCGAGGTCGGGCAGGGTGTTGTCCTTGGCGTCGGCCTCGGCTTTCTGGATCCGGCGCTCGACTTCTCGGACCGTGTCCAGGTACTGCGCGACTTTGGCCCGGTCGGCGGGGCCGAGCTGGCTCTTGAGGCTGGCGATCTCCTCCGTGACCGAATCGAGTAGGCTCGCCCGCTTCCTGAGCGCCGCGCGGCGATCGGCGGCGTTTCCGCCTTCGCCGAAGAGCCGCTCGAAGACGATTCGCGGATGTGCCTCGGAAGGGAGAGGCGTCGTCGGCGACGACCACGAGAGGTTGTTCTGATAAACACAGGCGTAACCGTTATCGCACTGGCCGACCGTGGAGAGGAGGTCCATCGACATCTCCAGCGACGGCAACTGCGTCTCCTGGCCGATATGTTTGGCGGCGATCTGGTCGGCCGTGGTGCCGAGATAATAGTCGGTGCTCTCGGTCAGTTTCGCGCGCGCCGCGCTCAGGAAGGCGGCGTTTGACGTGGCGTGCGTGCCGGGGTACGCGTTCCGCAATTCCAGGTTCGAGATCGCCGTCACATGCTGCCGGACCGGCCCCAAGGCGCTCAGGATCGGCGAAAGCTCGTTAAGGCTCTCCCCTCCCGGCGTCCAGCGGGGAAGGTCGCAGCCCATCGGAATATACACATAGCCAATCCGCCGCAACCGTGCCGGCGCGGCGGCCGTGCTCCCCAGTGCCGTCATTGAGGGCACCATCGCGTCGAGCAGGGGGAGCGAGAGCATCGTCCCCAGGCCCCGAAGAAACGTCCGACGCGGGAGGGCCTTTTTCAACACGATCATTCGGATTTCCTCATCTGAAAAGGCGTGCTGTTGACGATCCCCACGATCAACGACGAAAACTTGTAATCCATGGCCCGGGAGTCGCCGACGATCTTGCGGACCGCCGGGGCGTCGTACACTTCAACGCCCCTGCCGATCGCAAACGTGAGCAACTTTTCGGTGAGCGCGCCGACGAACAACTCGGGGCGCTGCCGCAGACCTTTTTCCAGGCCCGGCACCCCTTCAAATCGGCTGCCGTCGGGAAGGCCCCCGGTCGAATCGACGGGCCGACCTTCCTCGAACATCCGCCAACGGCCGACCGCGTCGTAATTCTCGAGCGCGAACCCCACGGGGTCCATCAGCTTATGACATCCCGCACACGCGACATTCTTCCGGTGCTCCGCCAGCCGCTCCCGCACCGACAACATCGACGAGACCGTGTTGTCCTTCAGCGCGGGAACGTTCGTCGGAGGGGGAGGGGGCGGGGTGCCGAGGATGTTCTCCAGAACCCACTTGCCGCGGATCACCGGCGAGGTGCGGGTCGCGTACGACGTGACCGTCAACACGCTCCCCTGACGCAGCAAACCGCCACGCATGCTCTTATCATCAACGTTCACGCGACGAAAATGACTGCCGTAAACATAGGGGATGCCGTAATGCCTGGCCAGGCGCTCATTCAAGTATGTATGGTCGGCCGTCAGGAGGTTGACCACGCCCCGATCTTCGCTCAGGACGTTCTCGAAATGAAGCTCCGTCTCGCGTCGGAAGGCCTGGCGGAGGTTGTCGTCGAAGTCGGGGAAGAGCCGCAAGTCGGGCGTGATCGATTCCAGGTTGCGGAGGTGAAGCCACTGGCCGGCGAAGTTGGTCGCCAGGCTCCGCGAGCGGGGGTCGGCGAGCATCGCGCGGACCTTGCGTTCCAGCAACGCGGGGCTGCGCAGGTCGCCGCGCTCCGCCATGTCGAGCAGTTCATCGTCGGGGATGCTGCTCCACAAGAAGAACGACAACCGCGACGCGAGCTGAATGTCGCTGACCCGGTACGCGGTATTCGGAGTGATTCCCGAAGGGTCGGGTTCGATCCGGAAAAGGAACTGCGGGTTGACCAGCACCGCGCTCAACGCCGCCTCGATCCCCGAGTCGAAATCCCCCTCCGCGCGTCCCTTGCGGTAGAACTCCAGCGGCTTCCGGAGGTCGTTTTCGGTCACCGGGCGGCGGTAGGCTCGTCGCACCAGAGGCGAAAGAATTGCCTTCGCGCAAGCCTCTTCCTCGTCGGCCGACTTCGGCTCGCGGGCGAAAATCCGTCTCCTGCTGGGCGTTTCGCCGTGCCCCTGGCCTGAATACGGCCCTGTGATCGACACTTGATAAAGTGCCGGTGTGAGCCGCGGGTGCCGGTGCATGTTGTAATGCGCCTGGTACGGCTGTCGCTTCGTTTCGAGCAGCGACGACGGGTTCTTGACGAACGTCACGCCGACCTTGTGCGGCCCCGCCGTCACTCGGACACGCACCTTCAAATGTTCATCGGCTGTCTGATGTTCACGTTCCGTCCGGGGTGCCTGCACGGTGAACGTCGCCTTCCGCTCGCGGTCGACAAGCACTTCCATCTCGTGCTCTTCGCGAAGCCCCTCGACGTGTTCGTTGCGGTCGCGGGCGAGTCGAATGGTGATCTCATATTCACCGTCTCGCGAGAACGTATAAGCGATCAATGCCCCTCCGCGGGTCCCCAGCGGCAGGCCGTCGACGTGCTCTTCCTGGGTGATGTCGGGTCGGACGCGAAACGTCTCGCCTCCGGGAGAGCGTCCCGAAGTCCCCACGGCGAGCCCGCCGATTTTCTGGGCGGCGGTGATGTACCGTTCCAGCAGGGTCGGCGAGAGGTCGCCCACGGTCACGTTATCGAAGCCGCGGCTCGATTCGTCGGGGGGGAGCATCGTCGAGGCGTCGATCTCCAGCGAGAGAAGGTCGCGGATCGCATTCTGATATTCGGTCCGGTTGAGGCGACGGAACGTGTCGGTCCGGCCGGGCCGGGGGTGTTCGGCGGCGTCTCGGTCGAGGCCGGCGGCGATCGCGGCGATCGCGGCTTCGTAATCGGCCTCTTTCGGTCGCGAAAGCGCGGGAGGCGGCATCTGCCGGGCGCTCAGCTTTCGGACGACCTTTTCCCAGACGTTCGCGTGCTTTTCGATGGGGTCGGAGCCGAGGTCGTCGAGCGTCAACCCCGCCTCCTTGTCGTCGCCGTTGTGGCATTCCAGGCAGTGCCGCTCGACGAATTTGTTGACGACGTCGAGTGGCGGGGCCTTTTCTTGGGCCGGTCCGGCGCCGCCGAGCCCGATCACGAGCGCGAGACTGTGGACGATTGTTCTCCAACAGCACATGAGGCCTGGCTCCCGCGGGGAAGACGGGTCGGGGTTCGAACGGGTTTCGCGGCGAGTGGAGTTCTACAATATTCTACCCTCGGGAGTGTGGAAATACACGAGGGAGATTTGGATGGCGGATGGCGAATTCGCTCGCCCTCGTTCTCAAGGCTTCGTGGGAACGGGGGAAATCGACTCGGGATGAAGTGAGCGGTTGCAAAATCGTCAGACGATCGCCCTCGCCTCGCGGAGCCGGGGCAACTGTGATCGATAGGCGCTTCCGTCAATGAGGGCACTGGCTTTGTACGACAAATGGCACCCGAAAACCGAGATCGACAGGCACACCGCGGGCAAGTTGCAATCGTCCTGCCGTTAGTCCTATTATCCTCCAACTTCCGCCGATTCACGGTTATACTGCGGTTCGCCGACCGCGCCGGGTGCCACTGAACGTACTCGACCGGTGCGCGTCCGCCGATGGACCGTCCGACCCGCCCGTTGGAGCGATCTCTTTGAACCGTCGCCGCCCCCGGTACGTCGAACTCTTTGCTTGAAGGATGTTGACATGGCCAAGTCCTTCTCTTTCGGCTCGGCCGACCTGGTGGCCTCCGCCGACACCGACCGCGCGCCCGCCGTGCCTGACGCGGAGACGCCGTTCCGGATCCTCGTCCTGGGCGATTTCCGGGGCAAGACGGGGTCGGCAAACATCGGCCGCCCTCTCATCATCGACCGCGACAACTTTGACGACGTGATGGCGAAGCTCGGCGTCGCGCTGAAATTGACCGTCGGCAACGACCCGCAACCGATCGCGCTGACGTTTAACGAACTCGAGGATTTTCATCCCGACCGGATCTACGAACGGGCTGAGGTTTTCCAGGCTCTGCGGAAAAAGCGGAGGGACCTGAACGATCCGGCCACCTTCGCCGAGGCCGCCCGCTCGTTCGCCAAACCGGCGGAGCCCGTCGTCGAAACCACGTTGGAAACCCCGGCGGCCGACCCCGCGAATCTCCTCGACCAGATCATCGCCAAGACCTCGGGAGTCGCCTGGCAGCCGTCGCCCCCGCAGCCCAAAGGGGATTTCGACCGTTTCCTCGAACGCCTGATCGCCCCTTACGGCGTGGCCGCGAAGGACCCCCGCCAGGACGAGCTCGTCGCCTCGGTCGACCGCGCCACGAGCGGCTTGATGCGGGACGTTCTCCACGACCCCGACTTTCAGGCCTGCGAGGCCGCGTGGCGGGGCCTCTTTTTCCTGACGAGACGGCTCGATACCGATGTATTTTTGACGATATCGGTATGCGACATTTCACAAGACGTATTCACGAAATCTGTTGTTAATGACGATCCCCTGGCGACGAGTTTCCACAAGGCGCTGATCGAACCGACGCTCGACGAGTCGGGAGAGCCCCCGTGGGCGGTGATCGTGGGCGCTTACACCTTTGGGCTCGACGCGGAGAGTGTCGCGACTTTGGAAAGGATCACCGGGCTCGCGCGGCTGGCAGGCGCGCCGTTCCTGGCGGCGGCGGGGCCGAGCTTTCTCGGCGTTGCCTCAATCGCCGAACATCCCGACCCCGACGATTGGAAATCGCCCGCCGATCTTGCCGAATTCGAAGCCTTGACGGCCCTTCGCCGGAGCGCCCGGGCCCGTTACCTCGGCCTGGCGCTGCCTCGATTCTTATTGAGACTCCCTTACGGCAAGAATGACCGACCGATCGACGCATTCGCCTTTGAAGAGCTTTCGGAAGGCCGCCGTCACGAGGATTTTCTCTGGGGGAACCCCGCCTTCGTGCTCGCGGAACTGCTCGGGAGGGCGTTCACCCACCGGGGTTGGAGCTTGGAACCGGGGGGCTTCCAGGAGGTTGAAGGGCTGCCGCTCCACGTCGACCGGTCGGAGGGGGAGGCGACCCCTTGCGCCGAGGCCTGGCTTTCGGTCCGCGCGGCCGAAAATCTCCTCGATCGCGGCTTGATGCCACTCTTATCCATCAGGGGCCGAGACGCGATCCGGCTGGGACGGTTTCAATCGGTGGCTGAACCGGCGGCTGCGCTTTCGGGAAAGTGGTAGTCTGAATAATGTCTCCGATCGCCGAGTTTTCCTTTTTCAAACACCAGGATACCTCGATGGATCTTGAGCTTTCCGAACACGTCGCCGTCGTCGTGGGAGGGGCTCGCGGCCTCGGCCAGGCCATCGCCTCGGCCTTCCTTGCGGAGGGGGCGAAGGTCGCGGTCATCGACCGTGAGCCTGCGAGCGTCGGCGCCGGCCACGTCGCCGACGTGACCGATTACGCGGCCATGCGGAACGCGGCGGGTGAGATCGGCAAAGCCTTCGGGAGATGCGACCACGTCGTCTTTGCCGCGGGGATCGGCTCGGGGAAATTCGGCTTTCCGTTCTGGAAGCTCGACCCTTCGGACTGGGACAAGGTGTTGCGCGTGAATCTGATCGGCGCGGCGAACGTCGCGCATGCGTTCGCCCCCGCGATGGCCGAGGCGCGGTCGGGGACGCTCCTGTTTCTCGCCTCGGTCGCGGGCCAGATCGGCTCGCAGACCGACCCTCCTTACAGTGCGTCGAAGGCCGGATTGATCAACTTCGCCCATTGCGCCGCCAAGGATCTGGCCCCGTTCGGCGTGCGGGTGAACACCCTTTGCCCCGGCATGGTGCAAACCGCCCTGAACCGCGCCGTGTACGAAGCCTGGGCGATAGGCCGGCCCCGCGAGGGTTGCCCGTCATACGACGAATGGGCCGGGGAGAAGGTCCGGAATGTCGTGCCGCTGGGCCGCTGGCAGACCCCCGAAGACGTCGCCGCGATGGCCGTTTTCCTGGCGTCGTCGCGCGCCAAAAATGTCACGGGGCAGACGATCAACGTCGACGGCGGTTATGTCATGCACCGGTGAAAACGCGTCCCCGTTACCGATCGCCCCCGCAGCACGAAACCTCGTCCGCCTTCTTGACCTCCTCGACCTTCTTCGCGGGCGGAAGGTTCGGGACAAGGCTCGCATCGTATTTCGCACCCGCCGAGACTTGCACCATCGTGATGCGCATCTTGGTGGGGAAGAATTTTTCGGCGTCCTTCCGCTTGTGGGCGTGGCCGCCGCCTCCGCTGTCGTCGTTGATCACAAGGTCCATCTGCTTGATCCCCCGGGACCAGATGATCGAGTCGCTTTCCCAGAACGATTTCATCGACACGTCTTTTTCATAGACGCCCGCTTCTTTGTAGAGTTGCGTGCCCGCGCACCCGTAGCCGTTGCCCTTCCCTTGATTCGGGATATAGCATAGCGTCCACGTGGTGGGCTCGCCGCCGGGGGGCTTTTCGAGGACCTCGGCGCGGATGTGGACGGTGCCGTTGCGGTAGTCGATGGGGGCGGTCCAGTCTTTGGGGCGGTCGGGGTTGATCTTGTCGCCTTTGACGTAGTAGTGCGACTTGCTGGGTTTCGCGTGATCGGCGTCGTCCTTCGTGAACGTGAAGGTGGCGTCGAAGAGGACGAACTGCTCGGCGAAGCCGAGGGTTGGGGTGGCCGGCAGGGTCAGGAATACGGCGGCGAGGGCGAGTCTCTTCGATGTCATCGCGTGGCTCCGGGCGGAGGTCAACGTCTCGTAGGGCGGCAGTGCCTACCTATGTTCATCAATTTTGGCACAACGGTGGGCGGTGCCCACCCCACGAGAATACTGCCGCCGGCTGCCTCGTCATAGCCCCTGCACGGTCTCTCTGAGGATCAGGTCGATCACGTCTTCGAGCTTTCCGGCCTGCGCGAACGCCCAGAGCTGCCGCTTGGCGCTGTTGCCTTGATCGAGGGTTTTTCGGACGAGCGTCGTCACTTCCTCCCAATCGCCGAACTCTTCGAGGGCGGGGCGGAGGAGCTTCAGCATGCTCTCGATCAACTCGCGGGCCGGGACGGACTTTCTCTCATGGACGTCGATGAGGTCGCCGTCGAGGCCGAACCGCGACGCCTTCCACCTCGCGGCGCGGAGCAACTCGGGGCGGGGGGCCTTGAGTGACACGCCGCTGTGGTACTCGTCGAGACAGATGACGGCCAGGGCGCGCGAGAGGCCGGCGACCATCACCGTCTC
>JAYUFP010000665.1:0-4383 GCA_043738665.1 Isosphaeraceae bacterium | reverse complement strand
CCCGGGGCTAACGCCCCGGGCTACGATCGGTCGCCCTTTCGGGGCTGCAAAGATGCGACGGTCCAACAACTTACGCCAAACTGTACGATATCGCCTCGAGCCCTTCCGTGATAACGAGTAAGCATTCGATTGTCTGTCGAAAAACTCCATCTCAATTGGGCATCAGTCCTTCTCGACTTTGGCCAATCCGTCTTAAAAATCATTCGATTTCTTGACCCCGAAGGGTAGGTAGTGTTCCGATGGCCGATCTGCCGGAGACCGGTATTTCCGTGATGAACGCCCTGATCGGGGCACCCCTGGCCTGGCAGACCCCGGCGCAGGTCGCGACCGCGCTTGGCTGCGACCTGGAAGAGACGCTGGACCTGCTCTGCGACCTCGATGCCGCGGGATGGCTCGACGTCTGGGACGACCCGCGCGGGCTGGTCGTCACACTCTCGCCGCTCGCCGCCGAGCGGCTCTGCGTCCGGATCGTCGAGGTCGGGCCGGCCGAAACCCCGCGCTGGGCCGGCTCGGGCGACCCCGATCCCCCGGCGCTCCGCTCCCGGAGTGTTTGCGCGTCCGATCGCGCCGCGGGGCTCGATTTCGTCGTCGACCCGTATTCCTTCGAAGACTTCCTCTCGCAGGAAGACCCGCCCGAACCCCCGGCGACGTCTTCGAACGGCTCCCGCACGCCGTTTGAATTTCGACCGACCTTATTAGTCGGCCTCGGCCTGACCCCGTGGCCCGGTCCGGCGGAATTATCCAAGCCTGCATGCCCGGCGTGCTCCGGCCAATCCTTTCGGACTTGCATGTATTGCTTGTATTGCGACCGCTGGGGACAGGACCGGCCGCCGACGATCCGTCTCGACGGGCCGAGCCAGACGCCGCCGATTTCCCAACAGACTCGCGAATTCGCCAAGAAGATCCAGGACGATCAAGCACAACTTGAACGGCAACGCGCCCGTCGGAAATCGAAACGCCGGCGCAAGCGAGCCAGGACCGAACCGGATCGCGCGGTGAAAGGAAATTTCTCTTCGCCGACACCCCGGGGCGACCCGAACCCGGCTCCCAAAGCTCAAGACTTGGGACTCGCCGGCCCCCCGAAAGCCGCTTCAAGGAATAACGAATCGGCTGGTATTGCGGGCCGTTCTGCCCGATAATCACTGACGAGGGGCGTCGGGGCGATGAACGCCGCCGACCGCATCCTCGCCGCGTGCCTCCTGGTTTCGGACGCGGATCATGTGGTTCACGAGCAGGAACGGCGATGACCCAAAACGGCACGAACCGACGGCAGTTCTTCCGGAACTCGGGAATCGCGGCGGGGACGCTCGCGGGCTTGGGGATTGACCTCAAACCCGCAGCCGCCGCGGCGGCGAAGTTGAAGATCCAGGGGGGGCGCGAAGTCCCCAGCATATGCCCTTATTGCGCAGTCGGCTGCGCGCAGATCGTCAGCGTCCGCGACGGCCAAATCATCAACATCGAAGGCAACCCCGACAGCCCGATCAACCGCGGCACCCTCTGCCCCAAAGGCGCCGCCGCGTTCCAGCTCGCCGTCAACCCGAACCGGCTCACCAAGGTCAAGTACCGCGCCCCGTTCGCCAAGGAGTGGGAGGAAAAGCCCCTCGAATGGGCGATGGACCGCATCGCCGAGAGGATGAAGGCCACCCGCGACGCCGACTTCGCCGAGACCTGGCAAACCAAGACCCAAGACGGCAAAGCCGTCACGAAGAAGGTCAACCACTGTTCCACGATCGCCTCGCTCGGCGGCGCGACGATGGACAATGAGTGGAATTACGTTCAACTCAAGATGTTTCGAAGTCTCGGCTTGATCTGGCTCGAAAACCAGGCGCGGATCTGACACAGCGCGACCGTGCCCGGTCTGGGCACCTCGTATGGACGCGGCGGGGCGACCACCAATCAGATGGACGTCCGGTTCGCCGACGCCGTCATGATCATGGGCTCCAACATGGCCGAGTGCCACCCGGTCTCGTTCCGCTTCGTCATGCAGGCGAAGCTTAGCGGGGCCAAGGTGCTGCACATCGACCCCCGCTTCACCCGGACCTCGGCCATGGCCGACGTCTACGCCCCGCTCCGCGCGGGTTCCGACATTGTGTTCCTGGGCGGATTGATCCGACACGTCCTCGAAGAGAAGAAATACTTCAAGGAGTACGTCGTCGCCTATACGAACGCGGCGACGCTCATCACCGACGAGTATAAGGACACGGAAGACCTCGAAGGCCTTTTCTCCGGCTTCGACGCCGAACGCAAAGAGTACGACCCGAAGTCGTGGCGGTATGACTCCGAGCCCGAGCAGAGGCCCGGGAATCAGCCCGTCAAGGATGCCGGCGACGCCGAAGGCTCTAGCGCTCGCGGTGGCAAGCTGACGAAGCTCCCACGCACCGACCCGACCCTCGAACACCCCCGCTGCGTGTTTCAGATCCTCCGCAAACACTTCGCGCGGTACACGCCGGAGATGGTCGAGGAGGTCTGCGGGACCTCACGCGAGACGTTCCTGAAGGTCGCCGACGCCCTCTGCGAAGCGTCCGGCCCCGACCGCACCGCGGTGATCTGCTACGCCGTCGGCTGGACCCAGCACACGACGGGAGTACAAACGATCCGCGCCGCGACGATCTTGCAACTCTTGCTGGGAAACATCGGCAGACCGGGCGGCGGAATCCTCGCGCTCCGCGGACACGCGTCGATCCAGGGGTCGACCGACATCCCCACGCTTTACAACCTCCTCCCCGGCTACCTCAACGCCCCCACCGCGCTCAAGAACCACGACACCCTCGCCGACTACATCCAGACCGAGAGCAGCCCCACGAGCTACTGGGTAAACTTCCCCAAATTCATCGTCAGCCTGCTCAAAGCCTGGTACGGCGACGCCGCCACGAAGGAGAACGAGTACGGCTTCGGCTGGCTGCCGAGGAACATCGGCGACCATTCTCACATGCCAATGATGATCGCCATGGCCGAAGGCAAGATCAAAGGCTTCATGGCGATGGGACAGAACCCCGCCGTGGGGGGCCAGAACGCGTCGTACCAGCGGAAAGCCCTGGCGAAGCTCGACTGGATGGTCGTGCGCGACCTCTACGAAACCGAGACCGCCAGCTTCTGGAAAGACAGCCCCGAGGTTCATTCCGGCGAGTTGAAGCCCGAGGAGATCGGCACCGAGATCTTCCTCCTCCCCGCCGCCGCGACCGCCGAAATGGACGGCACCTACACCAACACCCAGCGCCTTATCCAGTGGCACGAACGCGCCGCCGACCCGCCCGGCGACGCGCGATCCGACCTGTGGTTCACCGTCCACCTGATGCTCAAGCTCAAAAACCTTTACGCGGCGAGCGCCCTGCCGCGCGACCGCCCCATCCAGGCCTTGCTTTGGGATTACATCGACACCGAGGAAAATGCCGATTGGCGGATCAAGGACGAGCCTTCGGCTTCGCGAGTTCTCAAGGAGATGAACGGCCATTTCGTCGCGACGGGGAAGCCGGTCAAGAGCTTCACTGAGTTGAAGGCCGACGGCTCCACGGCCTGCGGCGCCTGGATTTACAGCGGGGTTTACGCGCCGACCGCGCAGGAACCCGACGGCCACAACTTCGCCGCGAACCGTAGCGGCGATGACGACTGGGTCGCGCTGAACTGGGCCTTCGCCTGGCCCGCCAACCGCCGGATCTTGTACAACCGCGCCTCGGCCGACCCCGCGGGCAACGCCTGGACCAAGGAAAAACGACTCGGCAAGAAGTTCGGCAAAGGCCGGTACACCGAAGGGTACGTTTATTGGGACGCCGAAGCCCTCGGCCCTGACCCCGCCGACGCCTCGAAGACGGTCCGCGGCCGATGGGTCGGTCAGGACATCCCCGACTTCCCCGTCACCAAGCCTCCGACCGCCGCCGCCAAGCCCGACGGCGTGGGACTCGACTTCCACGACGGCGCGTCCCCGTTCATCATGAAAGGCGACGGCAAGGGTTGGCTCTTCTGCCCCTCCGGCCTGGTGGACGGCCCGCTCCCCGCGCATTACGAGCCTTACGAATCCCCGGTCGAGAACCTGGTCTACCCCGCGCGTTCGAGCAACCCGGCGGCCAAGGTCTTCGACGTCCCCGGCAACCCGTACGCGCCGGTCGGCTCGGCCGATTACCCGAGCGTGCTCTCCACGTACCGTTTGACCGAGCACCACCTGAGCGGCTCGATGAGCCGATGGCTCCCCTGGCTGACGGCCTTGCAGCCTGAGCTTTTCGTGGAACTCAGCCCCGAGCACGCCGAGGAGATCGGCCTGAAGAATCTCGACGTCGCGAAGATCATCACGCCCCGAGGGACCATCCAGGCCAAATGCCTCGTCACCCGGCGCATCCGCCCCTTTACAATCGGAGGCAAGATCGTCCACCACGTCGGAATGCCCTGGCA
>JAYUFP010000664.1:0-4389 GCA_043738665.1 Isosphaeraceae bacterium | reverse complement strand
AGCACGGACTGGCCGAACTCGCGACGACCCAGAACCAGTTCTACAACGAAGCCATCGAACGCTTCCGAAGCTTTCTCGGCGAGGCAAAGCTCGCGATGCTCCAGAAACGGGCCAAAGAAACGCCCTCGCCCGAGGACGACGCGGTCGTTGCCGACCTCACGGCACTCGACCAGGAAATCCAGGACGTTCAGCCCAGACTCGCCGAGATTGACGACCGCAGGCAGGTCGCCGAGAAACTTCAGCAGGGGCTCGATGTCGTCGTCCGCCGTTACCGGCAAGCGAATTTTGATTCCCAGCGCTCATACTTCCCGACCACAATGCATGTCCGAATGCTGGTCGACCGATTCCGCGGCGGGCTTCTCGACGCCGACACGCTCTGGGACGAGATCCGGTCGGCCCAGCAATTCCGCCCGCACTGGGTGGAGTCGAGCGTGGCGGGAGGGGCCGATGTCCTCAGGTCGCCCGCGGGGCGAGTGCTGATCGGAGCGATCTTTAACGCCGCGAACGGCGCGCTGCAGGCGTCCGCCGGCCGGGGCGTCCGGCGTCGCAATGCCGAAATGTTCCCGTCGTTCCCGACCCCGACCTCGTCGCAATCGTCTCCGTCGCATTCGCCGCGTTCATCCGGCGGCGGTGACGGATTCACAACCATCGACGGATTTTGACGACCCGCAACGCCCCCGCCCCGAGGTCACCGTCCGCGATGTTCAGCCCGTCGATGAAAGATTTCGAGAAGCTCGGCCTGTTCTACCTCGGACGTTCCTTCGACCCCGTGTCGCGGAAGGCCGGCGACGAACTGATCATGTACGATTCCCGTGACCTCGTCACTCACGCGGTCTGCGTCGGCATGACGGGCAGCGGCAAGACCGGGCTCTGCCTGAGCCTTCTTGAAGAAGCGGCGATCGACAACGTCCCGGCGATCGCCATCGATCCCAAGGGCGACCTCTCGAATTTGCTCCTGACTTTCCCGAAGTTGGAAACCGCGGATTTCCTCCCCTGGATCGACTCCGGCGAGGCGAGCAAGGCCGGGGTGACCGCGGAAGAGTTCGCCGCCCAGCAGGCCGCCTTGTGGAAGAAGGGCCTCGCGGAGTGGGGCGAAGACGGTGAACGCATCCAGCGGTTGAAGGACAGCGCAGAGTTCCGGATCTACACGCCGGGAAGCCAGGCCGGCCTGCCGATCTCGATTCTGAAATCGTTCACCGTGCCGCCTCAGGCCGTGATCGACGACGGCGAAGCCTTCAACGATCAGGTGACCACCACGTCGACCAGTATCCTCGGGCTCCTCGGTGTCGACGGCGACCCGTTTCAGAGTCGCGAACACATCCTCATCGCGAATATCCTCTCGGCATCATGGAAAGGCGGGGAGGATCTCGACCTCGCGGCGCTCATTCCCAAGATCCAGAACCCGCCGTTCAGCCGGGTCGGAGTGATGGAGCTCGAATCATTTTTTCCCGCCAAAGATCGGTTCGCCCTGGCGATGAAGCTCAATAACTTGATGGCGTCGCCGGGATTCGCCGCGTGGCTCGAAGGCGACGCCCTCGATATCGGCGCATTGCTAAACGCCCCCGACGGCAAGCCGAGAATCTCCGTGATCTCGATCGCCCACCTCGGCGAAACGGAGCGGATGTTTTTCGTCTCACTGCTGCTCAACCAGGTCCTGGCGTGGGTCCGCACGCAAACGGGGACGTCGAGTTTGCGTGCTCTGTTGTACATGGATGAGATCTACGGCTATTTCCCGCCGGTCGCCACGCCCCCTTCCAAGAAGCCGTTGCTCACCCTGTTGAAGCAGGCGCGTGCTTACGGGTTGGGGATCGTGCTCGCCACGCAGAACCCGGCCGACCTCGATTACAAGGGGTTATCGAACACGGGGACGTGGTTCCTGGGACGCCTTCAGGCCGAGCGCGACAAGATGCGGGTGCTCGAAGGATTGGAAGGTGCGGCGGCGGCACAATCGGCCGTGTTCGACCGCGCGGGGATGGACAAGATCCTCTCCGGGCTGGGTAAGCGAACGTTCCTGATGCATAATGTCCACGAAGACCACCCGCAAGTCTTCCAGGTGCGATGGGCACTTTCGTATCTGCGAGGACCGCTCACGCGCCAGCAGATCAAACAGTTGATGGACCCGCTGAAGGCGTCGGTCGCCGCCCGACTGACGGCTCCGAAGCCCACGGCCGCGAAACCGGCCGCGCCGCCTTCGGCCGACTCCTCAGTACCCGCCGCCGCCCAGTCCTCGTTGTCGAAAAACGCACGACCGCTGCTCCCACCCGAAGTCCCGCAATTCTTCATACCCTTGCGCGGGAAACTTCCTGACGGAGCGACGCTAGTCTACAGACCGATGGTCCTGGGGTGCGGCGAGATCTACTTCTCTGACACAAAGTCGGGGGCGACCGCGACGGTCGACACGTGTTTGCTCGCCCCGCTCTCGGCCGAGGCGGTCGCTCTGGAGTGGGACGCGGCGCGGCACGTCGAGATCGACCCGGACGACCTTGAAAAAGACCACGCGGCGCCCGCCCACTACGAGTCGATTCCGACGCCGGCCTCAAAGGCGAAGAGCTATTCCGCCTGGACAAAAGCGTTCGTCGATGCCCTCTACCGCACCGAAACGCTGGAACTTTTCAAGTGCCCGAGCCTGACGGCGTGGTCACAGCCTCATGAGTCCGAACGCGAGTTCCGGCTCCGTCTCCGGCAGGCCGCGAAGGAGGCGCGAGACGCCGAGCTCGATCGTCTTCGCGCCAAGTACACCGCTAAGCTCGCGGCCATCGACGAAAAGATCCGCAAGGCCGAGCAGGTTCTTGAAAAAGAGTCGTCGCAGGCAAGGACCTCGACACTTTCGAGCATGGTCAACATCGGCACGACGGTCCTGGGCGCGTTTCTGGGACGTAAGAAGGTCTCGACGACAACGCTGAACAAGGCCGGAACGGCAATCAAAAATGTGGGTGCGTCGATGAAAGAATCCGACGACGTCGCCCGCGCCCGGCAAAACGCGGCCGACTTGCGGCAGCAGGCGTTCGGCCTTGAAACCGAGTTCCGTGAAGACTCGCGAAAACTTGAGACCAGCATCAATCCCCTCTCGGCACCTTTAGAGACGATCGCCCTGAAACCCAAGAAGACGAATATCACTCCCAAACTCGTCGCCTTGGTTTGGGTTCCGCACTGGGCCGGTGCCGATGGCGAACTCACACCGGCCTGGGAGTGAGTTTCGTAGGGCGGGCACCGCCCCCTCTCCCCCGCGAGGTGGGCGGCACCCACCCCGCAAGCTTTCTGAAAACGCCGAATTTTCCACTGACCCTCCACTAACAAGTAACGGAAATATGTTCATGTTAAAATCTTTCGCAACGGTGATGTTCCTTTTCTTGCCGGTCGTCGTCAATGCCGCGGGTCCCCGGCCAAAAGCGCCTGACTTGGCCCTTGAGTCCCACACCCTCCCGAACGGCCTCAAAGTGGCTCTCCACCGCGACCCTTCGGTCCCCCGGGTGACGGTCTGCGTCGCCTACCACGTCGGATCGAAAAACGAGAAGGCGGGGCGGACCGGCTTCGCTCACTTTTTTGAGCACATGATGTTCCGCGGGACGAGCCACGTCCCCAACTACGACATCCCGCTCCAAGAAGCCGGGGCCGAGTCGAATGCGTTCACTTCGGAAGACATGACGGTCTATTTCGAAACCGTGCCCGCGAACTTTCTCGAACGCGCGCTCTACCTCGAATCCGAACGACTCGGGTTCTTGCCTTCAGGGCTCGACAAGGCCAAGTTCGACACCGAGCGCGAGGTCGTCAAGAACGAGCGTCGCCAGTCCTACGAGAATCAGCCTTACGGGCTCTCGGAAGAGACGATCCTGGCCAATGTTTTCCCCAAGGGGCACCCGTATTCGTGGTCGGTGATCGGGTCGATGGATGACCTCAACCGGGCCACGATCGAGGACTTGAAGAAGTTTTTCGCCGAGTTCTATCACCCCGCCAACGCCACCCTCTGCCTCGCAGGGGATTTTGACCCGATACCGGCGAAAGCGTTGATTCGGAAGTATTTCGGCCCGCTGACCACTGGCCCGAGGCCGAAGCCCGTGACGGTGGCCCCGACAGTGGCGATGGGAGGGAAGGTCGTTCAGTACGACGCCGTGCAACTCCCACGGGTCTCCTGGAACTGGCCGACGATCGCCGACGATCACCCTGATTCCCCCGCTCTCGATCTTCTCGCCAGGGTTCTTGCCGGCGGCGAAACGTCGCGACTTCACAAGGCGCTCGTTCTCGAAAAGCGGATCAGTAAGGACGTCTCGGCGAATAGCGACACGAAGGAATCGGCCGGCCTCTTCACGCTCGAGAGCACCGCGGCGGCAGGGGCCGACCCCGAGAAAACACTGACGTCGATCGAAGCCGTGTTCATCGACGAATTGAAAA
>JAYUFP010000663.1:0-4398 GCA_043738665.1 Isosphaeraceae bacterium | reverse complement strand
ACGCCCGAACGATTGAAAAGCACTGGGGATGTGCCGGCCCGCTCGTGATCGACGCCCGGATCAAACCGCAGCACGCCCCGCCTTTGTTTGACGACCCCGAAGTGGAAAAACGGGTCGACGCCCTCGCTGTTCCCGGAGGCCCCTTGCATGGCATCCTCTGATTTCACGAGCCTGTCCCACTGCCTCGACCCGCCTCTTTGGATCGTGACCGCTTCGGACGGGTCGACCCGCGGAGGCTTGCTCGCGTCGTTCGTGAACCAGGCCTCGATCGCCGGGGCGTTCCCTCGGATCGTCGCGGGGATCGCCAAATCGCATCGTACCTGGGAATTGATCGAAGCGAACGGCGCGTTCGCCGTTCACCTGCTGACGACCGACCGCGAACATCTCGACTGGGCCGAGCGGTTCGGGTTAGAGTCGAGCCGTTCGATCGACAAGTTCGACGGTTTGGACGTCCGCGAAGGGGCGACGGGGAGCCCGATCCTCGAAGGCGCCGCGGCCTGGGCGGAATGCCGGATCGAGGGACGGCTCGACACCGGAGACCGGACGATCTACCTCGCCGACGTGGTCGACGCGAGGGCTTCCAACGCCTCCGAGATCCTCACCGTCCAGCGCTGGGTGAAGATCCTGCCTCCAAAACGACTTGCGAGACTCCGCGAACTGCATGTCGCCGATTCGACTGTCGACGCTGAGGCAATCCGCGCCTGGCGTCAGCGGCACCACGCGAAATGATTCTTTTTCCCTGACGAGAAGAGCCTGCCGATGAACCCGAACATGCTCGGCGCGTACGGCCCGTGGGCGGCCTCGCTCGTTCCCGAGGCTCCAGGGAAATTCTCTCTGAGAAGCGGCAAGTTCACCGATCTGAGCGCCTGGCGGTCGGCCGCCCGCGAGGAATTGCAGAGTCATCTACTTCCCCCCGTTACGGGCGGGGTTCCCAAAGCCGAACTCCAGCACCGGATCGAGTACGACGGCCTGGTGATCGAACATCTCTCCTGGCAGCTTCCGTTCGGCCCGCCGACCGAGGCGTACCTTCTCAAGCCCGAGGACGCCAAAGGCAAGCTCCCCGGAATCGTCGGGCTTCACGACCACGGCGGAAACAAGTACTTCGGCACCCGCAAGATCATGCAGATTTCGGACGATCTGCACCCGGTCATGAAGGAGCACCGGAACTATTACGGCGGCCGATCATGGGCCAATGCGCTCGCCAAACGCGGCTACGCAGTCCTCGTTCACGACGGCTTTCTCTTTGGGAGCCGCAGGGTGCGGCTCGGCGACCTCCCGCCGGTTCTGACCAAGGGCAAGAAGGAGGTCAACCCCGAGGCCGAGGCCGAGATCAAGGCGTACAACACGTTCGCGGGCGACCACGAGAACATCGTCGCCAAGAGCCTTTTCTGCGCGGGAACGACCTGGCCGGGGGTCTTCGTCGAGGAAGACCGCAGGGCGCTCGATTACCTGGCGTCACGGCCCGACGTCGATGCCGATCGGCTCGGCTGTGCGGGTCTTTCGGGGGGTGGACTGAGAACCGTCATGCTGGGAGGCGTTGACGACCGGATCAAAGTTGCCTGCTGCGTTGGAATGATGACGACCTGGAAGGACTACCTGCTCAACAAGTGCCACACCCACACCTGGATGATCTACATCCCGGGCCTTCCCGCTTCACTCGATTACCCCGAGATCCTCGGCCTCCGCGCCCCGCTGCCCACCATGGTGTTGAACGACAATGACGACGACCTCTTCACGCTCCCCGAGATGAAGAGGGCCGACACGATCCTGAGCGAGGTCTTCGCCAAGGCCGGAGCGCCCGATCATTACAAGTGCTCGTTTTATCCCGGCGAGCACAAGTTTGACCTCGCCATGCAGGACGAGGCCTTCGCCTGGTTTGACAGGTGGCTGAAGAGTTGATGATGAGGAGGTGTCCGGAACGAGGTTACAACCGGGGCGTGACCGAAGCCTCAGAGCGCGGGCCTCCGTAACTCGAAGAGGTCGCGGGTTCGGGTGTAGAAGTCGCCGTTGAGCCGGCCGACGGTCTTTATCTTTCGCGGGTCGATCAGGCCGTTGGGACCGAGGATCGCGTCGTCGATGTGTATCAACACAACTTCCCCGATGACGAGGTTCGCCGACAGCGGCCGTTCACCGATGGGGATGACCCGGATCAACCGGCATTCCAGGTGGGCCGGGCTCACGACGATCCGCGGAGGCTTAACGCGCTCCGAGGGCGCGACTTCGAGCCCGGCAAGCTCGACCTCGCTCACGCCTCTCGGGATTTCCGCCGCGCTGAGATTCAAGGCTTCGACGGTCGCCTCGACGGCCGCGTTCACGACGAATTCGCCCGTCTCCTGGATGTTGAGGAGGGTGTCCTTCTTGGAACCGTCCCGCCGCAACGTCGGCGAGAACACGACCACGGGAGGGGCGGAGCCGAAGACGTTGAAGAAACTGAACGGGGCGAGATTCACTCGCCCCTCGCGATCGATCGTGCTGACCCAGGCGATCGGACGGGGGGTCACGATCCCGGTGAGTGCTCTGTAAACGTCGACCGCGTCGTCCCCGGCGGGATCGATCGTCATGGACGATCTCCGGATTCATTCGAAGGGTTCGCATTCACCAACAGAAGCTGGTCAAGGCCGAGACGATGCGACGAAAGACAGGCTTCTTCGGCTCGTCCTCGATCGAGAGCCGGAATAGGTCTTCGAGCGGGCGGCGATATCCCCAGTCGTCGCTAAGGCGGCTTAGCCTATCGAAGTCGGCCTTGCTCATGACGCCTTGAAAAACGAGGCGCTTTCGTTCGGCGTCGTAATGGATTTTGTCAGAGTACTCAGACGGAAAGGAGAGTTCGGCAGGCAGCTTTGTAACCGTGACGAAATGTTCCACAACAACCTCCATCGATCACTATCGGATCGGAGAAGTCGGATTCCTCGACAACGAAACCTTTGTAGCACGCGGGCTGGCGCAATGCAATTCAACGCCCGAGAATCCAGAAAGGCGGATTCCTCCCAACCCGAAGGGCGCCGCCTTGAGGTTCTTATTCGCGGCGATTGTTTGTAAATTATCGACTGTGCGGGGTCGCTCGATACGCCCATTTTTTTTCCTCTTTTTCAGGGTCCGACCGATGAAATCCCCTTCAATTCCGACCGTGCTCGTCATGACCGTCGTCTTCGGCGGTTGCGGCGCCCCCAACGGTGGAATCGCCAATAACCCAAGCAAGCCCGCGAGCAAGTCCGCCGAAGAGATCTTCAAGGACATGCAGAAGGGGCCGTCTCAAAAACCCGCGGCGGGCACCGCGCCTGGCAAGTAAACGTCTCACCGGTCGTGCCTGCGCGAGTCCACACTGACCACGCGTTCACCTTCCCGAAGTGTTCTTATGCAGGACCCTTGGTCCCGAAACCGGTGGTTTGCGGTGATTCTCGGACTCACCGCCGTCGTGCTCCTGATGGCCGCATGGCTCATGCCATGGGGAGAACGGGGGTCGGGAATCGCCGTACGCAATTCGATCGAACGGCCTAAGTCGGAAGACTCCGAGACCGTGTTCCGAAAGACATTGAAAGTCGATCCGAGCAACGTCGGCGCCTTACGCGGTCTGGCGATTGTCGAACTCGATCGTGGGCGGCTTGAGGACGCGCTCGCCCTTTCGCAGCGGCTCACGAAAGTCGCCGAGGGCGTGCTCCCGGGGGAAGAGTTACTGGCCAGGGTATACCACGCGGCGGGACGTCGAGGAGAGGCGATCGCTCATTTCCGTCGCGTCCGGGAACTCGACCCGAACCTCGCGAATCTGCCTGAAGGCCAAAACTACTTTTGGCGTGATTTCGGAAGCGACTTGCTCAAGGAAGGGCGGCCCGACGAAGCGAAGGCCGTCCTCTATCACGGCTATCAGAGGGCCGGCTCGCCTGAAATCTATGACCTCCTTGGACAAGCCTTCCTTGATCTCGGCGAAAAGTCCGCGGCCGACGACTGGTGGCGTCTTTCCTCGGAAGCCAACGGCGGACGAATCGCCCCCTGGCTGCTTCGCGGACGCCTCGCGCTTCAGGAGAACCGGCTCGAAGACGCTCTCGAAGCGTTCACCCGCGCCATGGCCTTCGATCCCGGGAGCTACGAAGTGCTCTTTTCGCTCGGCCGGATTCAGCGGCTGATGGGACACGAAGAGGACGCCGAACGCTACTTGAAGGATGCCGCCGAAGTCCAGCGCTCACTCCCGCCTTCAAAAAGCGGGATGGGAGCGACGCCCGATCCCGCTCCGATTCAAAACGCCCGCCCTTCATGATCATCGTTTCACGGTCAATCATTGTTCCGTGATTCGGCCGTGATCGCTCAGAGTCTGTCCCGGAAGTTTCCCGGAGAAAAACGATGGCGGATGACCAATGGCCGATGACCGATGCGAGAAAACCGGCGGGAAAACGCCGCGTTCGC
>JAYUFP010000662.1:0-4401 GCA_043738665.1 Isosphaeraceae bacterium | reverse complement strand
CCGGGTCCGACCCGGGTCGGACCCGGAGGAACGCCTCGTCCATCGGCGCGAGCAACGTCTCGGTCGACGTGTTCTTGAACCGGAGGAGCAAATTCAGGGCGTCGTCGCCGCCGGATTTACGTTGTTGCCGGTTGAATTCACGCGTCAGGGTGACCGGTCCGGATGAGACGCCGAGTGGAGTCACTTCGATGACTCCCAGTCTGATCGTCTTCCCCAGCCCCGTAAGGTGCTCTGCGGCGATGGGCGGTGGCGGAACGATTTTCCTGGCATTCTGCGAACGCCGTCCGGGGTCGGGCCGAGCGTCCAGGACGGGAGCAGGCTCGGGCTCGACCGTTTCCTTGAGTCGCCTACCGCTCCACAAGACCCAAATCAGTCCAAAAGTCACCGCACTTGCATAGCTTGCGAGCAGAAGGGTGGAGAGGGGAATCCCGCGAGATTCGGAGTCGTCGTCTTCCGGGGGCTTGGCGGCGGGCCTGGAATCGGTCGGTCGATCGGGATGAGGGACCACGGGCGACGGTTCTCCGAGATCGAGCGCCGCGATCGCCTCGGTGGACGAGGGCGAGATCCCGCTCGGGACGGGAATTCTCGCCATGTCGGTCGCGCTTAACTTGAGGTCGGACAGGGCATTGAGAGCGTCGCGTCGCTCGTGTCCCGACGACTCAGGCGGCGAATCCTCGGAGCCCGAAGGTAACGGATGGTCGTACTCGCCGAGGAGCGGGTCGGGACTGGCTTGAGTCAGAATCACGCTCAGCTCGTCACCACTGGTGCTATTGACGAGGGGGTCAGCCGGGGACCGCGGCGCTCCGGGTCCTTCCGAGTTAAAGCTTTGGCGGCCAAAGGCTTCCGGACCCGCTGCACCTGGGCCGGCCCCCGGCTCGATCACGTCGCTCGGCATGATTTGACGTACCTCTTCGCTCGAGATCGGGCTGGGAACCGTCGTGACCGCCTTCTCAGGCCGGCGTCTCGGCGTGAGTGCCAACATGAACCAGTCTACGTCAACCGGCGGATCGTGCAACGTCTCCTGAGTCGAGTGGGGGATCTCAGCCAGGATGGCAATCCCGTGGAGCCGACGTGCAAGCTCCCTCGCGTTCGTCACTTCGGCAAGTGGCGATGGGCCTTGCTCCGCCGCGTTGAGGACGATGCCGGCGACGCGCAGACCTCGCCATCGGGCGGCCTCGACAGTCATCAATGTATGGCTCAGAGTTCCCAGGCCCCGGCGCGCCACGACAACGAGAGGATAGTCAAGCTTGACCGCGAGATCCGCGACGGTCGTGGTCTCGGTCAACGGACAAAGGAAACCACCGATCCCCTCCACCACCAGTATGTCCGAACGCTCGGACCACCAATCGACGGCCTTTTTGACGGTGCGATCGAAGCTTGCCGAGGTCAACGCATGTCCGGAAAGTCGTGCCGCCACACACGGAGCGAGAGCCAGTTCGTAGACCAACGGACCGACCCGTTCGATTGGGACCTCTCGACCGATCGCCGAACGCAACTGCTCGACGTCCTCCGACCGCCACTCCCCCTCGTTCCAGATCGCCCCGGTCGCGATCGGCTTGAGCGCCCCGACCCGTCGCCCTTCATGGACCAGGGCCTTGATGATCCGCGACGCCACGAGCGTTTTACCGACCCCCGTGTCCGTCCCCACAATGAAAAGACCGGGGAGCATCAGTCCACCTCGATCGGCCCGGTGACAGCCTTCGTGCAACGGATCAGGATATCCATCATCGTGTCGATCTCATGGATCGAGATCGACAGCGGCGGGATGATTACGAGCACGTCACCAAGCGGTCTCACGAAGAGATGGTCGTTTCTCGCCATCATGCAAACCCGTGCCCCGACCTTCTCTGAAAACGCAAACGGAGTTTTCGTCTCCCGGTTCGCCACGAGTTCCACCCCCGCGATCAGACCGCGTTGGCGGACATTTCCGACAAACGGCAAGGCCGCCATTTCGGCCAGACGCGCGGAGAGACGCGCGATCTTTGGGGCGAGACTTTCCAGCGTGCTCTCGTCCTCAAAGACCTTAAGAGTCGCCAAAGCGACAGCCGCTCCCAGCGGATTTCCGCCGTAGGTGTGGCCGTGGCAGAAGGTTTTCGGGTCTTGAACCGTGCCGATGAAGGCCGAGTGGATCGTATCAGTGGTAAGAGTCGCGGCGAGGGGCAAATAACCCCCGGTTAATCCTTTGGCGAGGCAAAGGAAGTCGGGAACAACGCCTTCCTGCTCGCAGGCGAAGAGCGTCCCGGTCCTGCCGAATCCGACCGCCACCTCGTCGGCGATGAGGAGCGTTCCGTATTTCCGGGTTAGCGCGCGAAGCCCACGCAGGTAGCCCTCGGGATGAACGATCATCCCGGCGGCCCCTTGCACCAGGGGTTCGACGATCACTGCGGCGATCTCTCCGGAATGTGTGGCAAGCATCGTCTCGACTTCGCCCAGGCAAGCCGTCTCGCAACTTGGCCGAGAGAGACCCAGCGGACAACGATAGCAATGCGGGCTCGGCGCGCGGAGCGAAGGAAAGAGCAACGGGCCGAACATCGCATGAAAGCGGTCGACCCCGCCGACGCTCACGTCCCCGAGAGTATCACCGTGGTAAGCGTTGCTCAGCGAGAGGAACTTCGTCCGCGAAGGCTCCGGCGCGGCCTTCTGTCGCCAGTATTGAAACGCCATCTTGAGGGCGACTTCCACCGCCGTCGCCCCGTCGTCCGAAAAGAAAACCCGGTTCAATCCGGGAGGGGCGAGAGTGACGAGCTTTCGAGCCAGCTCGATCGCGCTCGGATGTGAGAGTCCAAGAAGCGTTGAATGGGCGACCTTGTCGAGTTGCTCGCGGATCGCCGCGTCGAGGGCAGGATGTCCGTGTCCGTGGACGTTGCACCAGAGCGAGGAAACGCCGTCGAGATACTTGCGTCCCTCAGAATCAAATAAGTAAACCCCTTCGGCACGCTCGATGATGAGCGGGTCGGACTCGGCCCACTCCGCCTGGGGCGTGAACGGGTGCCAGACGTGATCGAGATCCCAGCGCTTGAGGGTTTCGGTCGACACGCCGGCGGGTCGGATCGAGGACGTCATCCGGAAGTCGTCCCCGGCCCTCTCCGAGCCCAGACCGTGGTGCCGGGTCCCGCCGCGAGATGCCTGGCTGCATCCCCGTTGACCTCCGCGACTTCGACCCAGCCGGTGCTGCCGACGAGCGCGACCAATGTCCCCGTCGGCCGGTCTCCGTAGGCTTGGACCAGACCCTCGATCCTTTCGCCGGAGATCTCGATAACCCATTCCGTGGGGGGACTTCGTAAAAGTTGTTCGACCGCGATGTTCGTGATCAAGTTACCGAACGCATCGCGGAAGATGACTTCGCCGACAAGCCCGTCCTTGTCGATGAGCGGCTGAAAGTTCCGGAGTGTGACCAATCGCTCACGAGCCGGGCCGAGGCCTGCGGGGTCGCCGCCGCGAAGCAGATGGGCCGCGGCCGGGGCGAGGATGTCGCGACCGTGAAACGTCGTGGAAACCTGGACGCGACGAAATTCGAGGTTGGTGATCTCATGGATCGATGTCGGCTTCCGCGTCGGATATCGAACGACTCCGGTCATCAACCCGTTGTCGGGCAGGACGAACGACTGGCCCGAGACCTCGACGGCGACAAGCCGCCGATCCGTCCCGACCCCGGGATCGACCACCACCAGGTGGACCGTGCCCGCTGGGAAGACATCGACAAGATCGGCGATCACGAACGCGCCTTCGAGGATGTTCTGTGGCGCGATCGTGTGCGAGACGTCGACCAAGTTCGTCCCCGGAGCAAGACCCAGCACGATCCCCTTCATCGCCGCGACATAAGGCCCGTCGGCACCGAAATCGGTGGTCAGCGTCAAGATTCCCGGCCGTTTCATCGCGGCTTCCCTTCGTCGAGCATCCGATCCGGCACTCGTTCTCAGACGATCCGCAGCGTGTCGTCGTGTCGCGCGGAGGGCGGGAACGCGGGGGCCTCGAAAATCGCCGTGATCTTTGAGGTCATCCCGCCTCGCGGGTTGAATAGTCCGATCACCGTCATGCGTCGGGGACGACACGCGTCGACAAGGTGGTCCAGGATCGTGTTGATCGAATGCTCGTAGTAGATTCCCTTGTCGCGGTAATCGAAAAGATAAAGCTTGAGGCTTTTCAGCTCGATCACCGTCCCGTCGGGAACGTATTGAATGATAATCGTTCCGAAATCCGGCTGTCCTGTTTTAGGACACACCGCGGTGAATTCCGGACAGGTGATTTCGATCTCGTAGTCACGGTCGGGAAACTGGTTCGGAAACGTCTCCAAAGCCGGCATCGCTAGAGGGCTCCGAGGTGGGGTGCCTTGACTCGAATGCGAGAATCAATTTTTCTTCGGGAGGGCGAGGTTCCCGCCGAGCCATGAACCATTCCGAC
>JAYUFP010000661.1:0-13023 GCA_043738665.1 Isosphaeraceae bacterium | reverse complement strand
TGGTGATCCTGAACGACAACAAGATGTCGATCTGCCCGAGGGTCGGGGCCCTGGCCGACTACCTCGACAAGGTCCGGATGGCCCCCACGTACAACGACTGGAACCGTCGGGTCCGCAAGCTCCTGCCGTCGATCCCGCTGGTGGGCGATCAGGCCGACCGCTGGCTCCAGCAGATGAAGGACGCGATCAAGGCTTCGGTCCACGGCGGGATGCTCTTCGAGGAGTTGGGCTTCACCTACATCGGACCGATCGCCGGTCACGACCTCAAGACCTTGCGCACTTATCTCGAAAAAGTGAAGGGGATGGAAGGCCCCGTACTTCTTCACGTCTTGACGGATAAGGGCTACGGATTCGAGCCCGCCGTCAAGGACCCGGTGAAGTTCCACGCCCCCGCGCCTTTTCAGCGGGTCGAGAACGGGATCATCCCGCTCAAGATCTCGTCGAGCAAGGCCTACACCGACGCCGTCTCCGCGTCGCTGTACGACGCGATGGCGAAGAACGACAAGGTCGCCGTGCTGACCGCCGCGATGTGCGAGGGGAACAAGCTTCAAAAAGTCCGCGAGACCTACCCCGAGCGGTTCTTTGACGTCGGCATTTGCGAGAGCCATGCCGTCGCCTTCGCCGCGGGAATGGCCAAGGCGGGCGCCCGGCCGGTGGTCGACATCTACAGCACGTTCCTCCAGCGCTCGTTCGACCAGATCTTCCAGGAGGTCTCGCTCCAGAACCTCCCCGTGGTCTTCGCGATCGACCGCGCCGGGGTTGTGGGCGCCGACGGCCCCACGCACCACGGGACGTACGACATCGCATATATGCGAATGTTACCGAACATCGTGGTGATGGCCCCCGGCGACGAGAAAGACATCGCCCCGATGCTCGACTTCGCCCTCAACCACGACGCCCCCGCGTCGATCCGCTACCCGAAGGCGAACCTGGAATCGATCGAGCGCGACCCCCAGCCCATCGAGCTCGGCCAGTCCGAGATCCTCGAATGGGAGACCGACGGCATGTTCCTGGCCTGCGGAACCCTCGTCTCGAACTGCCTGAGGGCCGCGGAGTATCTGCGGGAGCACTACGGCCTGCGGGTGGGGGTCGTGAACGCTCGGTTCGTGAAGCCCTTAGACCGCGCCACGACCCTCAAAGCGATCGAAGAATGCGGGTTCGTCGTGACGGTCGAGGAAGGCTGCCTGATGGGCGGCTACGGCTCGGCGGTCCTCGAAGCGGCGAACGAAGCCGGCCTGAACACGTCGCACGTCCGAAGGCTGGGCCTCCCCGATCGGTTCGTCCTCCACGCCGAAAGGGAAGAGCAGCTCGCCGAAGTCGGCCTGGACGTCGAAGGCATCAGCCAGGCGGCGATTGAACTGGCACGGGCTGTGGGCATGCTGGCTCCCGAGGCGGTGAATGGGGAGGTTGTGGCGCGGTAGAATAGAGACGGGACGATCGAACAAGAGAGGGGTTGCTCATGGCCTCGACTTTGAAAACGACCGATGTCGGCTTTATCAACCGGAACCGTCAGTTGGTCATGGAAAAGACTTCTGATCCCGGCAACGACCACAATCAACGGATTTACGTGATCGGGTGCCTGAACCCGGAGTGCCGCCACGAATACGGCGTGAACGGTTCCGACATATTCCAGCGCAGGTGCCCGAACTGCCAGGGCGGGAAACCCGGCTTGCCGGTGCGAAAGTCGAAGACCCCGGCCGAGGTTCTCGAGGGGATTGCCGCATTGTTCGCGGACGAACCCGACGAACCGATCCGGATTCACGACCATGACGAGATCCTCCATGGGGTTTCACACTCGCGTGATTGAGACTCTGAATGATCTTCGTCGATACCGGCGCGTGGTTTGCCATCTACGAGCCGACCGATCCGAATCACGGCCGCGCGACTGCTTGGTATCGTGTCAACACCGAACGATTATCGACGACTGACTACGTCATCACCGAGACGCTCACGCTGCTACGCTGCGGCCGCAAAAGACCGGAAACCGCGCTCGCTTTTGGGTCGGACGCTTTTGACAATCGGATCGCCTTGGTGTACCACCTCACGGACGAAGATATCAAAGCCGCCTGGAACGTATTTCGGACCTTCTCGGACAAGGAATGGAGTTTCACCGACTGCACGAGCAAGATCGTGATGGAGAAGCAAGGCCTTGACCGAGCTTTTGAGTTCGACCGCCATTTTCGCCAGTTCGGCCGTTGCACGGTGGTCCCGTGAACGGACCGCCCGAATTCTCGGGCATCAAGGAGGTCCGACCCGATGATTAGTCGATTCCGTGTCAAGAACTACAAAGCGTTGAAGGATATTGATATACCTCTGACGCCAATCCACGTCATCATAGGGCAGAACGATTCGGGGAAGACGAGCCTTTTGGAGGCGATTCTGGCGTTTTGCCAAAGTAGTGAACCGCAGAGTATCCTTCCGGGAACGTTCGTCGGCAATTGGGTAGGAAAACAGTTGGTCAGCTTTAATGCGCCCGAATCAGTGATCGAATTGTCCGCTCAATTGGAAGGATTATACGAAGGTGATTCTCAAAGCTTTGAATATGGGTTCCGGGTTCGATTCGATGATCTACCGCTAAGAAACTGTACTCTTGTTGCCGAGTGGATATTGAAAGATACGAAGGAACTGATACCAGTTAATAACTATAACAAGACATCAGTTTCAAATAGAACAATTTCTTTCAATCATCTGACCGAGGAAGAGGGGCACAACAAAAGAAGACCGCTCGACATGGTCGCCGCGATGGTTGGCTCAGCTCACTACTATCGTTTTGACGCAAAGGTCATGAGCCTCCCCTCAGCCCTCGACCCGAACGAAAATTTCCGGCTCGCTACCGACGGCTTTGGACTGCCCACGTTACTTGATGATATTTTGGGACACGATCGAGATTTGTTTGGGCAATTGATTATGGAGTTTTGTAAGTATTTTCCGGAATTCAAAGACATCAGGCTCGAAAAAATCAACGCTTCCAAAAGATCCTATGACGCATCTGGATTGCCTCACACTTCACTTGCGGCAGGCAAGGGAATCTGCTTTCTAACACAAAGCGGTTTTGAAATTCGGGCACAACAAGCCTCAGACGGCGCTCTTCTCTTTCTTGGTTTTTTATCTCTCCTGTACATCCCCACGCCGCCCAAAGTTCTGTTGATTGAAGAGCCCGAAAAGGGAGTTTACCCAAAAAGGTTGGCAGAAATCGTTCGCATTCTAAAACGACTTGTAGAGACAAAGAGCGACCGCGAAGTCCCTCAGATTATCTTCACAACGCACTCCCCCTACGTTTTGAGCGAATTCACACCCGAAGAAGTAACTGTAATGAGTCGCGACGTCGGCGATTCTGTGATCGCCCGCCCACTTCGCGACGCGCCAAACATCGAAAAACGGCTCGGGGGCGGTGCGTTTTATCTTGGTGAGTTGTGGTATAACCTCGACGAGGAGGAGTTATTCGCCGATGGTCGACCCGCAAGTCGTCGTTGAAGTGGTTGGAGAGGGCAAGACAGACATTGGTGTCGTCCCCGTATTCGTTCACAAGATTTGTAGTCAACCTACGGCTATGCAATTTAAGACGAAACGAGTTGCGGATCTTCAACAACGAGGCGGACTCAATCGTAAAGTGAGATTCGCAAAACTACAGGCAACGCTCTCCGGTCGACACGCTTTAGTTTTTGTGGTCGACACGGAGGGCGAAGCACCGAAAAAAATTATGGCTGAACTTAACAGCGGTCGCGACTCGTCTCATCCTGAATTACCTACCGCGGTCGGCGTGGCGCATCCCTGTATTGAGTCTTGGTTACTGGCAGATGCCGCGGCAATCGGAAAAGCTCTGAAACTCACAATCTCACCTGTTACGCCCGAAGATCCTGAAGCTCTAAAAGCTCCTCGAAAGGACCGTGACGAGAATCCGAAAACCATCCTTGGGAAATGCGCTGGGGTGAAGGGAACGGTTTCGACAGTTCAGGCCAATGCGATCGCCCTTTGCATCGATTTGAGCCGAATCGAAACCATCTGCCCGAAGAGTTTCAAACCCTTCGCCGACGAAGTCCGGGCCAACATCCTTCCCCTTTTCGCACCATCCCAGGACCCCCCGCCGTGACCACCGACGACCACGCGCGGGGCGCGACCTCGATGATTTCGACTCCAGGTGCAACAACCACCACCCCTCCTCCGCTTCGCCTCGCCATCCTCGGCAACGGCTCTCGGGAGGAAGTGGTCTCGGTCGCGAAACGATTGGCCAAGGCGATTGAGTCGCGGACGGATATCATCCCTTGCGGGTTTGACCTTTCAGAGGATTCCGACCTCTGCAACCTCGGGGCCGATATCGCGTTGGTCCTCGGGGGCGACGGAACGGTCCTTCACACGGCGCGTCGGATGGGGGACAAGCCGACTCCGGTTTTGGGGGTGAACGTCGGGCGGCTCGGGTTTCTCGCCGAACTGACTCCCGACGAATTGCTCGATCGGCTCAATATTCTGGCGCAGCATCGGTATACGGTTGAGAATCTGCTCACGCTTTCCTGTACGCTCGTGCCGAAGAAGGGGGCTCCCCAGACCTTTCGCGGGTTGAACGACGTCGTGGTGCGGGCCGCGCCGGTGTTTCATTTGCTGGAGATCGGGCTCTCGATCGACGGCGAGAGCGTGATGACTTATCGCGGCGACGGCCTAATCCTGGCGACCCCGGTCGGGTCGACGGCGCACTCGCTTTCGGCGGGGGGGCCGATCCTGCCGCCGAACGCTCATATGTTCGTCGTCACACCCCTTTGCGCCCACACGCTCACCCAGCGCCCGCTGGTCGACGGCTCGCACAAGGTTTACGAGATGACCCCCCTGGGGGACGCCGCGACGGTCCTGGTGGTCGACGGGCAGGTGCAAGTCCCCGTCGAGCAAGGCGACCGCGTCGTCGTCCGCCGGGGCAACGCCCCGTTCCCGATGATCCGCCTGCCGGGATACAGCTTTTACAGGACCCTCCGGGATAAACTCGGGTGGGGGGCGTTCCCGCCGGGGGATCGGGGGGCGCGGAATTAGCGGAAGGCGGATGACGAGATTTGAAACAAGGGCTCCCCACCCCGAGGCCCGTACGACCCGGAAGTGATCCATCATCTTGCAGCCGTCATCTTGCATCCGCCATTGAGAAAACCGTCGCCGACTTGAAGGCCAAGTGCGGCGATTCATCGAACCGATCACCGGCCGTGGCCACGGTCGCCGCGCGCGCGATGTCGGCGATGGGGTTCGGGGTGGTCTATGTCTGCGCGAAATATCAAAAATGATCGTGATAGCAAAATACTCACACGTTTGGACAAATGGAATTCGCTGACGATAGAACTATCGATCCGTGGAGACGTCACCCGGTATTTTCGTGCCGGACTCACCGGGCTCGTGGTACAACTTCATGATTCCATTGAATTGAACGCCGCGGTCGCGGTCCGACGTCGTCGGGAAAGGAACGGACATGGCGAGCGACTCCGCGGGCAGGCCCGAGACGCTCCCCGCCCCCGCCCCGACACCGTTTCCGGACCCGACCGGCGGCGGCCCGGCCGGTCTCGCCGAGACGCAAGGGGCCGGCCCCGCCTCGTTTCTCGACCGGACCTCGGCGACCGAGCCGTTCGCCGGGGACGACCCGACGCGGACGGGGCCGGGGCCGGGGTCGGGGTCGGGGTCATCCGGCGGGCGGAACCGTGACCAGACCCGTCCGCCGCGTTTTCTCGGCGAGTATGAAATCGTCGAAGAGATCGCCAGGGGCGGCATGGGGGTTGTCTACAGGGCGTGGCAGGTAAAACTCAATAATCGGCCGGTTGCCCTCAAGGTGATTCGCGACATCCGGCTGGCGGGGCCTTCCGACCTCCGTCGGTTTCGTGCCGAGGCCGAGGCCATCGCCGCGCTGGACCACCCCAACATCGTGCCGATTTATGAGGTCGGCCAGGATGACGACCAGCCCTATTTCAGCATGAAGCTGATCGAGGGGGGGAACCTCACGAAGCACATCGAGCGGCTCATGGCCGATCCGCGAGCCGCCGCGCTCTTGATGGAGAAGGTCGCCCGGGCCGTTCATTATGCCCACCAACGGACCATCCTCCACCGCGACCTGAAGCCGTCGAACATCCTCGTCGACAACCGCGGCGAGCCTTACGTCACCGACTTCGGGCTGGCCATGAGGCTCGATCCGATGCCGGGAGACCCGAACGGGCGGACGCAGACCGGCACGGTGATGGGGACTCCCGCCTACATGCCCCCCGAGCAGGCCCTCGGCAAGACGAAAACGCTGACCACCGCGGCCGACGTCTACAGTCTGGGCGCGACGCTTTACGAGACGCTCTCGGGCAAGCCGCCGTTCGTGGCCGAGTCGGTGCCCGAGATCCTCCGGATGGTCGTCGAACAGGAACCGGCCCGGATCAGGCCGATCAACCCGAAGGTCGACCGTGACCTGGAGACGATCTGTTTAAAATGCTTGGAGAAAGCACCGGCGAAGCGGTACGGTTCGGCCGAGAACCTTGCCGAGGACCTGGAGCGCTGGCGGCTGGGACAGCCGATCAAGGCCCGGAGCGTCTCGACCCGCGAACGGATCGTCAAGTGGGTCCGACGGAAGCCGACGATCGCCGCGCTGATCGGCATCTCGGCCGTCGCCCTAATCAGCCTGGTGGTCGGGGGCGTCTACTTCACCCGCAACCTTGAGCGCTTGCTCGACCTCGCCAACCGCGACCGTTATTCCTCCGACATGAACTTGGCACGCAGGGCCTGGGATGACAAGGAGGTCTACCGGGTCCGCGAGTACCTTGACAAGTACCGCGACCCCAAGACTGGCCTGGAGGGCTACCGGAGCTTCGAGTGGTATTATCTCTGGAAGCTCTGCGACCCCCGACTGGTCACCCTTTCCGGTCACGCGGGCAACGTCCTCGCGGCCGTCGCCTACAGTCACGACGGCCTCCGGCTCGCCACGAGCGGCAGTGATTCGACCATCCGGATCTGGGACCCCGAGCGGAAGCGTGTGGAGCACGTCCTTCAAGGTCACACGGGCAGCGTCGGCTCGTTGGCGTTCCACCCTGACGGGCGGCTTTTGGCCTCGGGCTCGACGGACGGAACGGTTCGCCTCTGGAACTTGGCGACCCGCGATTGCCGGACCTTGAAAGTCGGCAACGAGGCGCACAGTCTCGAATTCAGCCCCGACGGCCGGACCCTCGCGGTGACGACCGACGTCGAAGACCGGGTCGCTCTCTGGGATGTCGAATCGGGAGAGTTGAATTTCAACCTCGATACGTTCGAAAAAGGGCAGCAGTTACCGACCTTCACGAATTGGAACACCGTCAGATTCAGCCCGGATGGGTCACGGATCTACGTGACGGACAACTCAGCGAGCGGGGTGGCCGTCTGGGACGTGCCCGCCAAACGGCTGGTCAAGAGGCTCAACCACGGCATGCTCGTGCATACCCTTAGCCTCACCGGCGACGGGCGATGGCTTGTCACCCTCGGCTCGCAGCAATCGATCTCGATCTGGAATACAGCCACGCTGACCCGGGAGTATTTCCGGCCCATCGGGGGAGCACGAGGGGTAACCAACAGCCAGATCATGTGCAGTTTCCAAGGGCACGTGGTGGCGTTCAGCACGATTTCCATGGGAAGGTCCGAGATCTTCGACCTCGACACGCGTCGCCGCATCGAGAATTACGAGACCGGTGTCGGGGAGTTCGGCCATCAGGGCCTGGCGTTGCGTTCCGACGGCCGACGGCTGGCCGTCAGCCGTGGAAAGGAGGTTGTGATCGCCACCGTGGTGACACAAGAGCCGATGCAGGATCTTGTTTCCGAGCCGGGGGCCGGGATCGGCGCCCTGTCCGTCCGCGGCGATGGAGCGCGTCTGGCCTGGGCCGCGATCGACGACCCGCGGGTCGTCGTCTGGGATCCTCAACGGAGAGAGCGAGTCCGGACTCTGGCGGCCCATGAGATCGGGGTCCTGGCTCTGGCCTACGGACCTCCCTCAATGCCCGACCTGTTGGCGTCGGCGGGCGCCGATGGCAAGGTCTGTCTCTGGGATTCGAACCACGACGGACCCGCCCTCCATACCCTGGAAGGGCACGTCGGCGAGGTTCTGGATGTGGCCTTCCTCCCCGACGGCCGCACGCTGGTTTCGGCGGGGGCCGACGGGAAGGCCCGGGTCTGGGACACGGAGACCGGCCGCACCACGCGGATCCTCGACGGACAGGCCGGGCCGTTGCAGGCCCTGGCGGTCTCCCCGGACAGGAACCGCGTGGCCGCGGCGGGAGGAAACGGGTCGATCCTCATCTGGGAGGTGGACACAGGCCGGCGCGTTCTCAAATCCCTCAGCCTCGACGTGGCTGCCGACGACGTGGCCTTCAGCGCCGACGGGAAATGGCTTGCCGCGGGAGGCTCGACCCCGGGCTCGGGAGGGTTAGTTGCCGTCTGGAACGCCGCGTCCGGTTCGCTCTTGAGCCGGTGGGTCACCCCGAACGCGATCCGGTCGCTTGTCTTCTCTTCCGACGGCCAGCGCGTCATCACCGCCGGAACCGAGGGCCCGCTGGTCGTTTGGGACGCCATCACCGGCCGTGAGACGATCTCGCTGGAGGGACACCGCAAGCCGGTTCTCGCCCTGGTCACCTCCCCCGGCCTTCGGATCTACTCAGCGGGGCTTGACGGGACGGTCAAGCTTTGGGAAGGGCTTGACCCGGGACCCGCATTGCCCCCGCCTCGCCCCCGGGACGACGGTAAGGTGATCCGGATACGCCCATTGCGTTGACAAGGCCACGCGACGACGCATTCCCGACCGCCCCGCGAAGTCGAGTCGAATCCGTTCGCGACTCACTGATCCCCGCTGAAGACTTCTCCACCCGCCCGGGACGTCATCTTCTGCCAGACGCCGACATGGGCTTGTGGCCCGATCGTATACGTCCCGGTGTTGGGGTCGCGCGTCACTCCGGTCGGCAGACCGCTGACTTTGTTGACATGCCAGGAGTCGATCGTCTCCTTGACGAAGCGAACTGAGCCGTCCGCCATCGCGACGTTCGCCCCGCCGGGGTGCTCGCTCGAAACGGCCGCGATGTAGGCATGGGCGAGGCCGTCGGGTGCGAGGTCATCGCTGACCCCGTTATGGTGTGGGTTGATCGGGTAGAACGAGTTACAGAGCGTCCCGGCGAACCAGCCCGACCCCCACCACGGGCCCTCGTTCAGGATCTCATCCTCGCTGAGAATCCTCATGGAGGCTTCGGCATAGAGGACCGTCTGGCTCATGCCGTCGGTGATCTCCGCCAGCCGAATCACCTGCTGCCGCAGGAACAGCCCATTGGCCTCGCGCTGCAAAGCCGGGTCTCGGCTATTGCGGAACCATGTTCCACTGCTGGCTTTATAGCTTGTTTGTGCCCAGAGGATTATTCCGGGATAGAACAATATGGGGTCGTTGGTTCCTGCCGCGTCCGTCTCGACCGACCGGTTGACGATCGGGTCGCTGGGGCACATCAAGACCGAGAGCTTGACGTTGGTAATCGTTGTGTTGGGGGCCGAGCCGATGTTCCAGTTGAAGTTGATCGCGTTGAACAGGGGTTGCTGATCCAGGAACTGGAACTGGGCGACCCAGTGACTGCACGTACTCAAATTGAAGGTGAACTTGACCCCGTGAGGGTAGTACCCCTCAATGTGCTCGTAATTGGCCGTGGCCAGGGCGAGCTGCTTGAGGTTGTTGACGCACTGGGCGCGCCGGGCCGCCTCGCGGGCCGCCTGCACCGCGGGTAAGAGCATGGCGATCAGGACCGCGATGACGGCGATCACCACCAGCAGCTCGATCAGCGTGAACCCTCGGGGGCGTGCCTTGCGTGCCATGCAAAACTCCTACGCGACAGGATTAATCGACTCAATAATGGCTCGGGTCAGGACAAAAGGCTCGGGGCAACAACGGAGAATCCATTGATGTCTCCGAAGGCGGTCAGCGGGTCCCCGATACTTTCTTGGGGAGTCCGGGTGGACGTTTGAGGTCTTCCCTCTTATTCAACATGGCCTTACGTGCCTGATCTTTGTCTTTACTGCGGAACGGTTCCGGCTCGCCGTTGCAGCCGGCCGCCAGGATCACCAGCGCGGCGATGACGGAGCGTCGGGGGAAACAGTCGGTCGCGCTCGCGGATTGATTCGCTGGGGCCATGATCGTCTCGTCTCCGGGATCAAAAGGAGAACCGCCGGGTCACGACGTTCGGGCGGGAGCGGCTTCAAGGGCCTGGGCCTTCCGCAAGAGTTTGACGAGGCGGTCGTCGGGCGCGTCCTGAACCCTCCTGCCGCACGAACCGCAGGTCGAGAGGTGGGCTTCGACCGACTTCATCTCCGCCGAACGGAGCCGACCGAGCGCGAACGCCTCAAGCTCCGCCTGCCCCGGGTGGCGATGACCGTCCGACATCGGCTCGTCTCCCTTCAAGATCACGACCCGTTCTCATCCGCGACAATAGAAAAGGCGCGCCCGGCGCCGATCCTTTCAGGGAATTCCGAAAATTACTCGACCAGCCCTTCGGCTTTCTGCCGTAAACGCTTCAAAACGCGGGACTTGGCGATCAAGACCGCGTTCACGGAAAGGCCGAGTTCGTCGGCAACCTCGGCGGCGGGACGGTCTTCGCGGACGGTCATCTCGAAGGCCCGCCAGGAGGCCGGCTGGAACTCCAGGCGGATCGTCTCCAGTAGGGTCGTGACGACGTGCCGGTCGTGCTCTTCGTCCCAGGCGAGGCTGAGGGAGCTGTTCGGGTCTTCGAGCTGGTGGAGTTGTTCCAAAACGGCCGAGTCGCCGGTCCCCTGAACCCCTTGGCGCGTCTGCCAGTGGGCGCGGAGCCGGTTGACGGCGACGTTCCGCAGCCAGGCGCGAAACGCCCCGGCACGGCCGTTGTGCTCGAACCGGGCGATCTCACGGACCAGGGTCGTGAGGACGTCCTGCACCACCTCGTCGGCGTCGGCGGGTTGGGCCGCGTAAGGACGCACCCAGCAGCGGATCAAGGGGGCATAAAGGTCGTTTAATCGCCGCCAGGAGGCAACGTCACGCGGGTCGCGGGCGCGCTCGAGCAAGCTTCGAGACGTCGGGGGGGAAGCCATCTGGGATGCCCTCGACCAGGGAAGGGATGGGATTTAGCTTCTTAAAATATCATTTCCCATCAGGATTTTCCATTTTATCCCCAAAACAATCTCCAGCTCGGCGTGGTCCTCCCGACCCCGCCGCCGCCTTCCCGCCCGCCGCGGAACGAATTAGAGATCTTATATTTACATGTATTTTTATATAAGAATCGGCTTGATCACCTTGCCGTGGACGTCGGTCAGGCGGCGGTCGATTCCGTTGTGGCGATAGGTCAGTCTCGTGTGGTCGATGCCGAGCAGATGGAGGATCGTGGCGTGGACGTCGTATCCCTCGGTGACGTCCTCGACGGCCTTGTACGACCATTCGTCGCTGGCGCCGTGGGTGACTCCGCCTTTGATGCCTCCGCCCGCGAGCCACGACGTGAAGGTGAACGGGTTGTGGTCTCGGCCTTTGCCCCCTTGGCTGCAAGGCATCCGGCCGAACTCGGTGGTCCAGAGGATGATCGTGTCGTCGAGCAGGCCTCGCGATTTGAGGTCGTGGATCAACGCGGCGGCGGGTTTGTCCATCGAGCGTGCCATGTCGAGGTGGTCGCGGGCGATGTCTTCGTGGGAGTCCCAGTTCCGCCTGGGGAACGCGTTGTCGGCCCCGCTCCAGAGTTGCACGAACCGGACCCCGCGTTCGAGCAAGCGCCGCGCGACCAGGCAATTCCGGCCGAAATCCTCGGTGTGCGGGTCGTCGAGCCCGTACAGGGATTTCGTCGCGTGGGTCTCCCCCTTGAGGTCGAGAACCTCAGGCGCACTGAGTTGCAACCGCGCCGCGAGTTCATACGAGGCGATCCTGGCGTCGAGCCGCGAGTCCCCTTCGCGGCCTTCCTGCGAACGGTGCTCGCGGTTGAGCGTGTTGAGCAGTTCCAGGCCCGCGCGTTCGGAGCCGGGTTTGCCTTCCTTCGAGGGGAACAGGTCATAAATGGGCTCCGGCGCGGAGGGTTTGACCATGGTCCCCTGATAGGCCGCGGGCAAGAACCCCGCGCCCCAGTTGGCGGGGCCGTTGGGGGCGAAGCCGCGAGAATCGGGCATGGCGACGAACGTCGGCAAATCGTTATTCAAGCTCCCGAGCCCGTAAGAGACCCAGGCCCCGGCACTCGGGAACCCCGGCGAGACGAACCCCGTGGCCTGAAGGAACGTCGCCGGCCCGTGGACGTTGGACTTCGACGTCATCGCGGGAAGGAACGCCATGTCGTCGACGCAACGCGCCAGGTGCGGGACCAAATCACTGACGTATTTCCCGCATTCCCCATAGTGCCGCCAGTTCCAGGGGCTTTTCATCACCGCCCCGGGGACGCTCTGAAAAAGCTCGACCTTCCCGCCGGGGTCGAACTTTTCGCCGTGCTTTTTGATCAACAAAGGCTTGTAATCAAACGTATCGCACTGACTGGCCGCCCCCGACATGAACAACTGAACGACCCGCTTCGCCTTGGCGACGTGATGAAGTCCCCCGTTGAACTCGGGGTGTGAGGGTGTTGAGGCCAAAAGCCCTTCCGAGCCGAGCAAGTGGGCCAGAGCGACCCCGCCGAGGCCTCCGCCGAGGTGCCGGAGGAATTCGCGACGGGAGGGAGTGAAGGTCATTGTGGCGGCCTTTGCACGAGCATTAACGAGGGCGGGTGAGGCGGAGCTTCCAGGCTTTCCGTTCGGCGGCTGGGACGAGATGATCGATGGCGTCGTAGGAAAGGGCTGTGAACGGGGACCTGCAACTGACCAAAATTCGAATTCGGCAATCCCAGACCTCTCGAACACGAACCAGATCCTTGTGAAGCATCTGCGCCCGGAGATGATTCACGAAGGGTTGAACCTGAGTCTCCACATGATGCTTATACAAGTCGAGAAGTTCATTTCGCTTTAGGTCCAAAACTTCAATAGTGATTAACCCCTTATAGCTATTCCCACGCGCCTCCGGTATCCATCGACTCAAGGTCCTTGTCATTTTGCGAA
>JAYUFP010000660.1:0-4416 GCA_043738665.1 Isosphaeraceae bacterium | reverse complement strand
GAGGGGTCAGCTCCCGCGAACCGGGCGACTCATGAAAGTAACTCGCGGCGCCAGAGTGGTCCCTACTTACAATGACGGATTAACTTCACCCTTATCGGGGATGGAACTGGGGCATCCCCGCACCCTTCGGAAGCCCCGGGAATCCGGGAGGCAATCCGCCGCCGGGCGGAGTGGCCCCTTCAGGCGTCGCCGGCTTGATGAGGGCGGGGCGTTCCAGCGCGATGGCCCGGAAGCTCTCACCGGGAGTCACGTAATACCAGTCGGCGAACCGGTCCGAGATCGCTTTGACCTTGGTCTCGGCGTCGGCGAGTTGCTTATCCCGGGCGGCCTTTTCCTTGTCGCGCTTTTCCCGGGCGGTTTTCTCCTCGGCGATCCGTTTCGGGTCGTCGGGGGCTTTCCAGAAGGGGTCGTCCGGGATCGTCATTTCGACCGGAGGCTTGGGAGGCTCAGGAACAAGCGTCGGGTCGAATGCCACGGTCACCATCAGATAACGATTCTCCGCGCTGGGGGCTCCCGGGGATTTCTTCGCCTCGTCCTTCGCTTTGGCCTCGTCTTCGACCCCCGCCGTAAGGGCGTCGTCACTGGCGAACAGTGCCTCGCCGAAACGAAGCGTATAAACCGCGCCGGTGTCCGTTTTCAGGACGACATCACCCTGATTCGAATAGAGCTTGCCGTCATTGCCGGTGTGGAAGCCGGCGCGGACGAGCGACAGTTGTTCCAACTGGGTTGTCGGCCGAACAACGTTCGTCGCGGCCTTTTTCAAGGCCGTGGCGAGGCCCCGAGGTTTCGGACGGACGCCGACGATTTTAAGGTCGCTCAAGGCCGTGGTAAGGCCCGTGATCTTCTCGTTATTCAATTCCTCTCCCGGAGGGATCGGACCATCGAGCTTCCAGGGCGCTGAGCCGTTCTGCTTTTCGAGCGCGAACTTCTGACCGGGGATGATCGAACGCGACTCGGGGTCGGCCTTCGTGCCGTCGAACGCGACGGTACGTAGTTGTGAAGATTCGAGCTTGAGTAGATTGGTCTCGATCCAGTCGGCGAACCGGGTCGAGAGGTCCGCCGTCACGTTCACTCCGTAGGTTCGCTTCTGGCCCGGGATTCGCACGTAACGCATGCCGGGGCGTTCGCGAACTTCCTTGCCGATGATGAAGTCGGCGAGCACGTTTTTTGACGTGTCGCGGAGCGTGACGCGCTTCCCCTGCCCCTTCAATCCCGCCTTGGGGTCAAGAGGGTCGACGACTCCCAACGCCTCGTGATCGTCGGCCCGGTCGGACCGGATGGTCTCCTTGACGAGGTCCATCACGCCGCCGGCGGTCTTGGCGAGGCGGTCTTTGGCGTCGGCAGGATAGTTGTGGTGCGAGGGGATCGTCCAGCGGCCGTCCGCGAACATCACCTTGAACAGTCGAGGCTTCGCCGTGGTCTCGTCGAATTCATCGACTTCCAGGTCGGTACACGCGAAGGGGTCGGTGAACTCGGGGAAGAACTTCCGTCCCTGGTCGTCGAATGCCCCCTTCCCGGCGGTCCGGTCCGGGATCTTCACGAACGCCGCGCCCGTCAGTACGAGCGCGACGACGACGAATGCCAGTGTCTTTCTCAACTCGGCGGTCATCGTCTCTCGGTTCCTCAAAAGATACTCAGGAACAGGCGGTGGTGTCTCTCATCCGCCATTCATCAGCCGTCATATTTTTACGCGATCCGGTTCGGGTTGGCGCCGAAGTTCTCACGACGAATCCGGAGCCCGAACACCATCAGGCCGAGCGCGATCGGGGGCAACGGCTCCAGCAAGAGCGCAAGCCAGCGGACCCGGTCGCGGATCGCGCGGGTCGCCACCTCGCTCTCGGCTTTGCTCTCGTAGATCTGCCGGCGCTTCTTGTCCTCGATGTTGAGTTTCTCGACCGCCAAACGCCGGTTGGCCACTTCCTGGAGGTTCGCGGAGAGGATCTCCTTGGTCCGCTCGTCGACGTCCGTTCGGGCGCTGACGGCGGCGATCTCCTTGTCCAGCTTCTTCTGGGCGATGTCGAGCGACGTCTTGGCCTCGTCCTCGGCGGCTTTCGTCTCGCGCTGATACTTCTCGGTGTATTCCTTCGTCTGCGCTTCGATTCGTGTCAACGTCCGGTGCTTGAGCCGCTTCTTGCGGAGGGCGACGAACGCGTCGTCGCCGGCAAGAACATCGACGCAGTTCAAAACAAACGTCACGTTATCAAGCTCAAGCTCTTCAACCTTTTGCTTCCGCAGGTTGAAGAACTCCTCCGAGATCATGTCGAGGTCGGCAATCGCCACGGCGTGAACGACGTTCGGTTTCGCCCGGGCGTTCTTCGCCGGATCTTTATCTTTGGTCGGGTTCAGGTCGGCGGGAGCGGCCGGTGCTTCGCCCTTGATGTGGGCGGCGAGGATGTAAGGCATTTTTGTGGCGAAGTGAGCACGGTCGGGGTCGAGGCTCATTCCGCCGAAGGGTCCCCGCGCGGTGAGCTTGTCCCATGAGATCGTACCGCCATCGGTACTCGTCCGGACCAACGGTGTGAATTCAGGCCCGGAGCCACTTTTCTGGCGGAGCAGGCCGGGGAAGAGCGCCACAAGCTCTTGAAGCCCCGAGGCGATGTTATCGCTCGGGTTGAACGGTTCGTCGGCTCCGCTTCCTCTGCCTATGAACACGATCTCGGGGATCATGTCGGGTCGTTGCTGGAGCGGGTTGTAGGGGTTCCAGACGATCTCGGTCGTCGGCCACTCGATACCGAGGACATCGAGCAACGGGGTCAAATTCCCCTTCGGCTCGGGGGGCGGGCCACCGCCGAATGGACCGCCGGCCGGGGCTTTGGGCACCTCGGGGGCGAGCTGGCTGTTCATCATCGGCAAGGGGTCGAGGAACAACAGGGTCGGACCGCCGCGTTTCACGTAGGCCGTCAGGCTGTCGATCTGCGGCTGAGTTAACGACGACGGCTGCGCCACGAGCAGAACGTCGAGGTTTGTCGGTAACTCGCCGTCGGGCGAGACCGAGCTGACGTCGTATTGCTTCTTCAACTCCGTCACGATCGACCATTCGGGGTTCTGTCCCATGGTCCGCATATCGAACCCGCCCATCAGCTTCGCGTCGGTTCCAAGGATGCCGACTTTCTTGCGGGCGGTCCGCGAAACGACCTTGATCGAGCGGGTCAGCTCATACTCGACGGGCAGTCCGCGGTCGAAGAACGGGATCACCACCTCTTCCGAACCCGAGCTGAACGCGACGCCGAGGAAGACTTCCTGCGCCTCGGCCCGACCGTCTCCGCGGGCGATCACCTGCCGGGGTTCGATACCGAACTGCTTCTCGGCCTTGCGGGCGTCGTCGGAATAGAGCTGTGTCTCGACCAGGTTCAGGCGAATGGCATCGCCGCCGCGCGAGGCGAACTCCTTCAACAAACCGATCAGGTCGGATTTCGTCTGCACGAAGTCACGAGGGACTTCGGGGCTGAAGTACGCCTGAATATAGACCGGGCGGTCCTTGGGAATTTGCTTCAAGAGGGCGAGGGAGTCGGGCGAGAGTGTGTGGAGCTTTTCTTCGCTGACGTCCGCACGGACCGAGGTCCGACCCACAAGCGAGTTCAAGCTCGCGAGTGCGACGATCACCGCGACCACGCGCACCAAAACGTGAGCCCAGCGGTTCGCGCTCCGTTCCCCGCCCGCCCAGTGACGGCGCCCAAGTAGAACGACGTTGATAAAGAGCACCGCGGCCGTCGTCGAGATGAAATAGAAGACACCGGAGAACGAGATCACCCCTGAGCCGAAGTCTTGAAACTGCGAGGGGACGGAAAGCTCTTCGATCGCCCTGCCGATCTTGGCCCCGGCAGGAACGCCGATCAGGCCCGCCCCGACCGGCAGTGCCGACAGGAGCGCGCCAAGGATGAACGCGACGGTCGCGTTCGATGAGAGCAACGACGCGACCATACCCACGCCGATCAGCATCGCCCCCATCAGCCAGTAGCCGAGGAAGTTCGCGAACGTCACACCGAGGTCGGGCTCACCCAGGTAAAGCAGCATCAAGACGTGCGGCAACATGAAAAGAAGCGACGCGGTGTAGATCCCGAGCGCGGCGCTGTATTTCCCGAGCACGACGTCGAGGTCGGTCGCGGGCAGCGTGAGGAGCAATTCCTCGGTCCCCTGCTTCCTCTCTTCGGCCCATATCGTCATCGTCACGGCGGGGATGAAGAAAAGCAGCAAGTAGGGCATCGCCCAGTTAAGGGTGTCGAGGTTGTCGAAATTCCTCGTGAAAAACACCGGTTGCCAGAAAGCCAGGGCCGCGCTGGCGATCACGAAGAGCGTGATGAACACGTACCCGGCGGGGTTGAAAAAGAACCGCAGGAAGTCGCGCCGACCGATCGCCCAGATCACCCTGGGATTGATCAGGCCCGTCCGCCGGGCTGCCGACTTGCCGGACTTTCG
>JAYUFP010000659.1:0-4419 GCA_043738665.1 Isosphaeraceae bacterium | reverse complement strand
GCCTTCTCAAGGGGGTCGAGGTGGAAGATGCGCCTGGAGCGTTTGAAAGCGGGAGAGGGCTCACGCACTCCAAAGAATCGACGGTCGGGAGACCTTCGCCCGGCGCGGTCGATCCGCTTCCGCCGCATTCATCCGCCGAAATCCGTTGGCGGACGCGAATCGCAAAATCGAGATTGCGATGAGACACGGACCAAAATTTCAACCGAGGAGATCGCCCAGACCGCCGAGAAAAAAGGAGGGTTCGAGAGCGAATCAGACCGATCGGACAGGCTTTCGCTCCCAATTCTCTCGTTTCGGCTCCGCGGGCTCCGCGATCTCCGCGGTTAATTCAATTCCTGTCACCCAGCCGCGGAGCTGAGATACTTATACGCATCCGACATCATGTGATAGAGGCTATACCCCGAGACGACCGTGATCGAGACAAAGGCGACCCAGACGAGGGAATTGGTGAACGAGGACGGGCCGACGCGAGGGTCGGTGTCACGCCTCCTTAGGTAGATTGTCGCACCCGTAATCAAAGGGAGCATCAACGCCTGGGAAATCCCGCCAATCTTGATCAAGGTCAAGGGCTCGCGGAAGGCAAAATAAAGCCCCAGCGCCACGACCGGGTACAACACGCAGAAGAACCGCGTGACCCGTTCCCTCGCGTGCGAATCGCCCTGCGGCCAGAAACCCGAAAGGACCAGGAAGTCGGCCGTGAGTCGGCTGTTCGCCGCGGTCGCCACGTAAAGTGTCTTGAAAAGAACGGCCCACGCACCCAGGAGAAACCCCACATGCGTGTAGGGCGTCATCCAGGCGAGCGGCGAACCTTGCAAGGGTTTGAGATACATCTGCGAGAGCACGGGGATCGCTTCTTTCCCCTGGACGTTCAAGTGTTGCGGGTGAAGGACGGCGGCCCCGAGCAGATAAAAGGCGATCGTCGCGATGGTGAACACCACCATGCTAAACCATGCGTCAATCTGCATGACCCGCGTCCAGCCGCGAGCCCGACGCGCCCATCCTTTGTCGCCGGAACGCCTTCCGACCGACCGTGCGTATCCCTTCTCGATACACCAGTACGGGTATGCCACCAGCTCAGAAGCCCCGACCCCTGTGATCCCGAAGGCGGCGAAGGCCAGGCCGATCGCCGCGGTCGGGAGCGTGAGCTTGAAACCTTCGGCGAGGTTCTCGGGCCTGATCCGGAAGGTCGTCCATTGCAGAATCATCACGCTGGCGACGGTGAAGAGCGTGACCGCCGCCACGAGGACCGTCGTGATCTTCTCAAGTCGCTTGTAGCCGCCGGAGAGAAGTAAGACGATTGCCGCGAGGGTCGTGAGCGTAGCCCAGATGTACTCCTCGCGCGTGCTGAAATACTGATAAAGACCCGGCGAAAGCACCCCCGCGGCGCGTGCCATCGCGTCGGAAGCGCGCGGGAACGCCATGTGGGCGGCCTGGCCGACGGTCCCTTCCATCGCGGCGATTTGCGCCTGGGTCGCCAGCATCATGATGAGCCAGAGCCAGCAGATCCAGGAGACGCCGAATCTCGGACCGGGCAGACTATCGAACGCCGCCAGCGACGTCTTCCCGTGCGTGATCGCGTAACGCCCGAGTTCGACCTGCACAAAGACTTTAATCACGCAACTGAGCAGAATGAGCCAGAGCAGGCCGAAGCCCACCTGAGCCCCCAAACTCGTGGTGTTGATCAACTCGCCGGTGCCGACGATCGACGCGGCAAGGATGAGACCGGGGCCGATCTGCTTGATCGTGAGGATGAGAGAATTCGGCGGCTCCTGCACGGCGTCGGCGGGGAGCGCGTAGGCATCGGTCTCGGTGGTTGCGTTCATGCGCCTCGCCCGACGGGTTCGGGATCGTCGTGATCCGTAATGTCGCGTGTTGAGGGCCACATCCTACGATCCGGCGGGGCGGGTTTCAAATGTCCGGGGCGAAATGGGAAAACCTTTGGAGTGCGCGCGGCTTGCCGCCGCCGTGCAAATCGAAGGGTGGTCGCCCTTCGGCGCGAAGCCGTGCTTGATCGTCGATCCACTCTGGGAGCCCCTCCGAACGCGGCGGCAAGCCGCCGCACTCGAAAGGGTCGACTCATCATTCCTCGACTCTCAATCCGCGGGGTATCGCCATGTGTGGTGGAGGAGGAACCCGGTCCCCGTCCGTTCCCGACGCGACGGCCTCCAGCAGTCCGAGCAACCGCTCCCGGAACCGCGGCAATGCGTACGCCTCGGCTTTTCGCCTCGCGAGCAATGCGACGGATGGCTCGGCCCGAGTTTCCCACTCCTCAATCGCTTCCATGAGACTTTCGGGACTCGACCCTTCGTAAAGATGCCCGACCGTTGAATCCACGGTCTCCGCCGCTCCTCCGACCCCCAGCGCGATGACGGGTGCCCCGCAAGCAAGGGCTTCAACGGGCACGATTCCGAAATCTTCCTCTCCGGGAAAGAGCAAAGCCTTGCAACGTCGGTAGTGGTCGCGGATGACGTCGTCCGGTTGCCACCCCAGGAATTGAACATTAGGCCCCGCTTGACGTTGAAGCCGGGGACGATCGTCGCCGTCGCCGATCACGACGAGCTTTCGACCAAGGATCGAGCATGCCGTCACTGCGTGGTCGAGATGCTTGTAGGGCACCAGGGCCGAGATGCAGAGGTAAAACGGTTCGCGTTCAATTCGCGGGTCAGGGCGGTAGAACTCAGTGTCGACCGGGGGTGAAATGACCCGGCTGTCGCGCCCGTAGCACGTCGCGATTCGGGTCCGCACGGTCTCCGAGATCGCGACGAAATGGGAGACGCCTCGCGACGAGTTGCGATCCCACTGTCGCATCCGGCTCAGCAGCAGCTTCGCCGCGGCCTTGCGTAACGGTCGGTCGTGCCAGGATTCGAGATAGGCCTCCTGCCCCTGCCAGGCGTACCGCATCGGGGTGAAACAATAACAGACGTGCGGCACCCCGGACGGAACACGCACCGCCTTGGCGACGCAATGGCTCAGGCTGACTACCAGATCGACCCCTTGGGGCGTCCATGCCCTCGTCGCCAAAGGCATGAGCGGCAAGAGCTTGCGATAGTGCCGGATTACCCCCGGCAGGCGCTGTAAGGGCGACGTGCGGATGTCCATCGCCTCGATCGCCGGGCTCAGCGCTCCCTGGCGGTGGATCAGTGTATAGAGCGTGGCGTCCGGGAAGGACTTACAGAGGACTTCCAGGCATTTTTCGCCCCCTCGCATCCCGGTGAGCCAGTCATGTACGAGCGCGACCTTGAGGCCGCCCTGCTTGGCGCTGGGACTGTTCGACCGCTCCGAGAAAGCGGCCGCATTCCGGACGCTGGCTTCCATGCCGGGCTCCTCCGGAGACTCATTTCAACCGTTCGAAGGGCCGAAACCTAACCCAATTCGGTTTTTTCGACAATGCGGGTAAAAACCTTTGAGTGCGTGTGTCTTGCCGCACCCTTCGGCGGATCGAGGCCCGAATCCGGTGGCAAACTTCTGAACTCAATCCAGCCACCTCGCGTAACGTGGCAGGATTCTCCGCCCCATGTTACATTCATTCGGTCGATACCTTCCCACCCAAGATCTCGCGAGCCGCGCAAACGAATGGCTGTCGCCACGTCCCAATCTTCGCGATTGCTTTCCGATCTGACTGCCGCGGTCGGGGCGGAGAACGTCCTTTCGCGGCATGACGAGATGCTGGTCTACGAGTGCGACGGCTACGTGATCGAGAAAAACGTCCCCGACGTTGTCGTCTTCCCCACGTCCACGTCCCATGTCGTCGAAGTGGTCAAGGTTTGCCGGCGGAATCACGTTCCTTTCGTGCCTCGGGGAGCCGGGACGAGCCTGGCCGGGGGGACGCTCGCGGTCGGCGGCGGAGTGATGATCTGCCTGACGCGGATGAAGCGGATTCTCGAAGTCAATACCCGAGACCGATACGCCATCGTCGAGCCCGGCGTCGTCAACGTTTGGCTGACCCGCGCGATCGCCAACACAGGGTTCCACTACGCCCCCGACCCGTCGAGCCAGACGGCTTGCACTGTCGGAGGGAACGTCGCGACGAATTCCGGCGGCCCGCACACATTGAAGTACGGGGTGACGGTAAACTTCGTCCGAGGGGTCGAGCTCGTCATGCCCGACGGCTCGGTGATCGACACCGGCGGCGTGACGGAAGACAACCCGGGATATGACCTCCCCGGCCTGATCGTCGGCCACGAGGGGACTTTTGGAATCGCTACCAAGGTCACCGTGGGATTGAGCCGCGACCCGGAAGCGGGTCGGACGTTGCTGGGCGTTTTCGACGGAGTCGACGCGGCCACGGAGACCGTCAGCGGCATCATTGCCGCCGGAATCGTCCCCGCCGCACTCGAAATGCTCGACAATCTGATGATCCGGGCCATCGAGCAGGCCTTCGGGTTCGGCTTTCCGATTGAAGCCGGGGCCGTTCTGATC
>JAYUFP010000658.1:0-4420 GCA_043738665.1 Isosphaeraceae bacterium | reverse complement strand
CCCCGGGTGGTGGCGTCAATCAAAAGACCCCTCATCCGCCGCTTCGCGGCACCTTCTCCCAGGGGGAGAAGGGCGGACATTGCAATCCTCCTGCCCTGTCGGTAACTCCTGTGGAATCCCCGCCGCCTACGGGTTAGTCTCGATCCTTGGTCGGGCCTTGGAAACCTTGGGGCGGGGCGGCGTTGGTTATGAACCGATTTGGGTTTGTTCGGGTCACTTGTGCGTCGATCGCGATGAGCCTCGCGGACCCCGCGGCCAACGCGTCGGAGATCCTTCGGGTTCTGGCGGAACTCCCCGACAGCGACATCGTCGTCTTTCCCGAGCTTTGCATCACCGGGTATTCCTGCGCCGACCTTTTCGGACAAGCCGCACTCTTGGAAGCGTCCGAAGAGGCCGCGCTCAGGGTCGTGGAGGCGACCCGGGGGCGGTCGCGACTCGTGGTTTTCGGACTGCCGGTTCCGCTCGGGAACAGCCTTTTCAACGCGGCGCTCGCGGCGGCGGACGGGGCGGTTCTTGGGATCGTCCCCAAGCAATTCCTGCCCAATTACAAGGAGTTTTACGAAGGCCGTTGGTTCAGCGAAGGGACCGGGCGCGAGCCCAAGAACATCGATTTCGCCGGGAAAACCGTGCCGTTCGGGATCGACCTGCTTTTCGACGCGGGCGGGTGCGCCGCGGTGGGGATCGAGGTCTGTGAGGATCTCTGGATGCCGATCCCCCCCAGCTCGCTCCAGGCGATCGCCGGGGCCACGATCTTGCTGAACCTCTCGGCGAGCAACGAAACCGTGGGCAAGGCCCGGTATCGGAGGGAACTGGTCGTCGGGCAGTCCGGCAGGGCGATCGCCGCTTATGCGTATTCGGGGGCGGGGCCGAGCGAGTCGACCACCGACCTCGTCTTCGGCGGGCACTGCCTGATCGCCGAGAACGGCCGGCTCCTGGCGGAATCCCGCCGCGTGGGGGACGGCGGGCCGGTGGACCTGGGCTCGCATCACATCACGCGTGACGTGGACGTTCATAAGCTCGCCTCCGACCGCCGCTCGACCACCAGCTTCGACGACCACCCGCGGTTCCTCCGGGAATTCCGCCGCGTGCCGTTCACGCTCTCCGACACGATGCCCGGCCTGAAGCGGACGATCGTCGGCACGCCGTTCGTCCCCGCCGAGGGGGCCGAGCTGCACCACCGCTGCGCCGAGGTTTTCGGCATCCAGTGCGCCGGGCTCGCCCGGCGGATCGCCGCGATGCCGGGCGGAACCCCTTTGAACATCGGGATTTCGGGCGGGCTGGATTCGACGCTCGCGCTGCTGGTCGCGGTGAAGACGTGCGACATGCGGAAGCTCCCCCGGACGACGATCCGGGGCCTCACCATGCCGGGGTTCGGCACCACGCACAAGACCCGAACGAACGCGTTGGCGTTGATGGAACACCTGGGCGTCGCCTCGGAAACGATCGACATCACGGCGTTATCCTTGCAAACCTTCCGCGAGCTGAACCACGCCCCGTTCGGGATCGACGTCCGCGACCGCGACGTGTCGAGCTTCCGCGAGGCGGTCGCGAAAGTTCCCGGCGAAAAACGCCACGACCTGGTTTTCGAGAACGTGCAGGCCCGCCTGCGGACGTTCCTGTTGATGTCGCGCGGGTTCGTGGTCGGCACCGGGGATTTATCGGAGCTGGCGCTCGGGTGGTGTACCTACAACGGTGACCACATGAGCATGTACAACCCGAACTCGTCGATCCCCAAGACCCTGGTGAAGTTCCTGGTCCACTACGCGGCCACGGATGAATTCGAGGCGGGCCCCGTGCGCGACACGCTGCTCTCGATCGTCGGCACCACGATCTCTCCCGAGCTATTGCCGACGACCGCCGCCGGCGAGATCGAACAATCCACCGAGGACACGCTGGGGCCTTATGAACTGCACGACTTCATCCTCTTCAACGCCGTTCGCTGCGGCTATTCGCCCGAGAAGACGCTCTTTCTGAGCGAATACGCCGAGTTTACGCGATTCTATACGCGAGACGTCGTCGTCAAAACGATGCGGACGTTCTATACGCGATTTTTCAGTCAGCAGTTCAAGAGGTCGTGCCTGCCCGACGGCCCGAAAGTCGGGTCGGTAAGCCTCTCGCCTCGGGGGGATTGGCGGATGCCGAGCGACGCCTCGGCCGCGGCCTGGCTGGAGTCGATCGAGCGAGGGACGTGAAGCCCGCCCCAGGGGCCGTCCGGCTCGCCCGCGGTTAATCGACGATCACTCATGTCGGAGCGCGTCGATAGGATTGAGCAAGGCCGCCTTCATCGCCGGCACGAGCCCGAAGATCACGCCCGTCCCCCCCGAGATCCCGAACCCCAGCGCCACCGCCCACAAGGGCACCGTCACCGCGACCATCTGCGGGTGCAGGCTCACCAGCGAGCAGAGCCCGTAACCGAGGCCGATCCCCAGTCCCCCCCCCGCCACGCTCAGGCAGACGGCTTCGGTGAGGAATTGGAGCATGATGTCACGTCTTCGGGCGCCCACCGCCTTGCGGAGGCCGATCTCGCGGGTCCGCTCGGTCACGCTCACCAGCATCACGTTCATGATGCCGATCCCGCCGACCAACAACGAAATCCCCACGATCCCCGCCAAAACGGCCGTCGCCGCCAGGCTCATGCTGTTGAACGCCTCTAAAATTTCATCTTGCGTCAACACATTGAAATCATTGGGCTGATACGCGGCGAGGCCGTGCCGCCTTCGCATCAGGTTGATGATCTGCGCCTTCGCCTCGGGCACCGACTTTTCGCCGACCGCCTGCGCCGTCACGGCCATGAACCGGCGCGACAACGGGTACATGTTCAGCGCGCGCGTGTACGGGATCAAGACGACGTCGTCCTGGTTCTTGCCCAGGAAGCTCCCTTTTTCTTCGAGGAGTCCGATCACGTTGAACCGGCGGTTTTCAATCAGGACGGTCTGGCCGACGATCCCCTCGTCGAGACTGAGCTTTCGCAAGACCTCGCGGCCCAGGACGCAGACGTAATGGGCGTCTTCCACGTTCACGACGGAGAAGGGCCTGCCGTAGTCGACCGGGACGTTGCGGATCGCGTGATACGCCGCGGAGACGCCTTCGATCGGCACGGTGATCTCTTCGCGGCCGACCCGGAACTTGGCCGTTTCGCGGCGGACCAGAGGCGAGACTTTCGCCAGGGCGGGGCACCCGCGCTCGATCGCCTCGAAGTCGGCGACGTCCAGCTCGACTCGTCCCAGCCGCTTGCCGGCCTCCCCCGGCGGGCGCTGGGGCCAGACCCACATGGCGTTGGTGCCGAGTCCCTGGAGGAACTCGGACACGTAAGCCGTGAACCCCTGGATCACTCCGACCACCGTGATCGTCGAGGTCACGGCGATGATGATGCCGAGCACGGTCAGCATCGACCGGAGTTTATGCGACCAGAGTTGTTCGAGGGCGTTCTGGACGTTCGGCAGGATCGTCACGACGGTCCCTCCCCGGCGAGTTCCGCCATCGCGAGCGCCGCGGCGATCGGCGTGGACGTGTCGGATTCGACCTTGCCGTCGCGGATCCGGACGACGCGGTGGCAGCGCGCGGCGACGTCGGGCTCATGCGTCACGATCACGATCGTCTGGCCTTCCCTGTGCAGTTCGGAGAAGAGGTCGAGGATCTCCTCGCCGGTCTTGCTGTCGAGGTTGCCGGTGGGCTCGTCGGCGAGGACCAGGGCGGGGCGTTGCACCAAGGCCCGCGCGATCGCCACGCGCTGGCGCTGGCCGCCCGACATCTGGTTCGGCCGGTGGCTCATCCGATCCTTGAGGCCGACCCGTTCCAGGGCCTCGACGGCCCGTTCACGTCGGTTCGAAACGCCGGTGTAGGTCAATGGGAGTTCGACGTTCCGCAGCGCGGTCTGTCTCGGCAGGAGTTCGAACGTCTGGAAGACGAAGCCGATCCGCCGGCCCCGGACGCGGGCGAGCTGAGACTGGGACATCCCGGCGACGTCCTCCCCGTTGAGCCAGTAGCGGCCGTCGGTGGGGATGTCGAGGCAGCCGAGGATGTTCATCAACGTTGACTTACCTGAGCCCGAAGGCCCCATGATGGCGACCAGCTCGTTGGTCCCGATGGCGAGGTCGACGCCGTTCAAGGCGCGGACGGTCTCGGCCCCCATGGGGTAGATCTTGGTGATCCCTTCGAGGCGGATCAGGGCGTCGTCGGGGGGAGCTTCCGGGTGTTTCATGCGTGCGGTTGCCCGTTGCCGAAGGTCAGACGCGTTCATGGTACTTCGGGCAGCCTTCTAACCGCCAGTCCGCGGTCCGCGCGGAGACTCCTCCCATTACCCTCGGATTCGGGGCCTGGTTTCAAATGTTAGGGCAGTACCCTGGATCGCGCCCCGAGGTCAACCGTAATCGCGGGGCCGGGCGGGGGTGGGGGTGCTCAGAGGGAGGGGTTTTTCGGA
>JAYUFP010000657.1:0-4429 GCA_043738665.1 Isosphaeraceae bacterium | reverse complement strand
ATCATGGGGGACTTTGCAATCCTTCGGCGCGAAGCAGGCGGATCGCGAAATCCGTCCTTCTCCCTCCGGGAGAAGGTGGCCGTAGGCCGGATGAGGGTCCCCTTGGCCTGATCGCAAGGCGAGAAGCCCCTCATCCGCCGCTCCGCGGCACCTTCTCCCAAGGGGAGAAAGGATTGTCGGGGACTTTGGAATCCGCCCACCCGCCTCCGTCAACGTTCGCGGCCTCGAACTTTTGCGCGTTAAAACGCCACGAGGTCTTGTTATATTAGGGTAACTCGGCCACAAGGACGTTTCGCCTTGCCGTCAAGGCGGACCTTCGGCTCAACCGAGAGCGACCTCTCGATGTCGGGTAATACCGCGGCTGACGCTCGACCCTTGTCGAGTTCCGAATTCCTGGCGACCGTGAAGCGATCCGGCCTTCTGTCCGGCTCGCAATTCGAAGGCGTCCTGGGCCGTTTCGAGGGCGCCCCGGCGGTGCTCGCCGAACGACTCGTTCGTGATGGGATACTCACCGAATTCCAGGCCGGGCGCTTGCTCGTCGGCAATGACAAAGGGCTGATGATCGGCCGGTATCGCATCCTCGACCGCATCGGCGGCGGGTCGATGGGGTGGGTGTTCAAGGGCCTTCATGAGCTGATGGACCGGGTCGTCGCGATCAAGATCATCTCGCCGCGAAGCGCGATGGGACCCGACTCTCTTCGCCGTTTCCTGCTCGAAATGAAGATCGTCGCCCTGCTGGACCACCCCAACGTCGTGCGGGCGTTCGACGGCGACCTCTTCGAAAACACGCCTTATATGGTCATGGAGTACGTGACGGGCGAGAACCTCGATCAGATCGCGAGGAGGAGAGGTCCGCTGCCGCCGGACGAGGTCGTCGACTACATGGCGCAGGCGGCCCGGGGGATGGCCCACGCCCACGAACGGGGGGTGATCCACCGCGACATCAAACCTTCGAACCTCGCGCTTGACGATTCGGGAGTCTTGAAGATCCTCGACCTCGGGCTCGGGGCCTTCGTGGACGTCAGCGGCGAGGAATCGTACCTCAGCGACGTCGAGAAGGGCATCGCGGTCGGCACCGCCGACTACATGTCGCCGGAGCAGCTCGGCGGGCAGTTGCTCGACGGCCGGACCGACCTGTTCAGCCTCGGCTGCACGATGTACTACCTGATCGCCGGAACTTACGCGTTTCCCGGCCCGCAAAAGATCGACCGGCTCATCAAGCGAATGCACGAACCCCACGTCCCCCTCCAGAAGGTCCGCGCCGGCGTCCCATATCCGGTCCTCATGGTGGTCGACAAACTCCTCGCCCTCGACCCCGCGGATCGCTTCGCCACCGCCGCCGATGCCGCGGAGGCGCTCCAGAGCCTGACGCCCTCTGCGTCCCGCTCCGGTCGGGCGTCGAGATCACCGGCGGGCGAGAAGAAGACGACCGAGACGCCCGCCCCCTCACCGCAAGCCGACCCGAAAACGCTCGACTGGTCGCGGATCGAAACGGGGTTGCACGCGAAGGAAGAACCCGCTCCGTCCGCCCCGCCCCTGGAACGACTCACGCCCCGGCCGGGTCGCCTCGAATCGCACCGCAAGAGCCTGGAAGCCGGGGGCGAAGACTCGGGCCGCGAGGTCCACCGTCAATACCGCAACGAGCTGATTCAGATGAAGCGGGAGGGCTCCGGGAACCGTTCCCCGGACGAGGCGCCGCGGTCCGCCGTTGTCGGCTGGTTGGAAACCGCGGGCGAACACGTCGGCCACTTCCTGTCGGAGCCGGGTGCCAAGCAGAACGTCATGATCGTCGTGCTGGCCGTGATCACCGGCGTTCTGTTCTTGACCCTCTTGCTGAAATGAGGGCAGGGCAGGGCAGGGGGTCTCGTAGCGCCCCGCTCGGTCGCAAGAGGTTTGCAAAGTCAGGTATGGCCGATGATCAATGGCCGATGATCAATGGCCGATGATCAATGGCCGATGATCGAGTGAGAGTTTCATTTTCTCGGCCATCGGCCATCCGCCATTAAGCATCGTCGATCAGGACGACACGACTTTGCAATCCTCCTGCGCTCGGGGGTTGTTCGCTTGCCGGACGTCCCGGCGACTGCTACGATTCAAGGCGTTCCTCGATGGAAGAAATCGGCGTGAAAGACCCGTGCCCGGCGTTTCTCTGAGGAGGTATTGGGCCATGGCCGCTCTCACGATCATGGTGATCGGTTCCCCTTCGAAAGATCAAAAATATCAGTATCAGTTCGTCGACGCCGCGAAGTGCCGCTTCAATGACGCGAACACGATCTGGCTTGCGGAGAAGACGGGCTACGAGATCTACGGGGTCTCATTGAGCTACATCACGATGCTCGCCCCGGCGGGGGGATACGGGTGGATCACCCCGAAGGCGCCGTTGACCGGCTGGCTCAACAGCATGCCCGACGGGAGCATCAAGAACCTCATCGTCTTCAGCCACGGGCTCCGCGGGCTTGTCTCCCTGCGCTACGGCTGGGAGAGCGTGAACCTGAGCAACTACGGCCTGAACGTGGCCGACGTGAGCGCGATCGACCCGAAGAAGTTCGCCCCGTCGCCCACCATCGAGTTCGACTCGTGCAACTCCGGAGTCCCCGAGGAGAGCGGAGGCAAGAGCGTCGCGCAAGCCCTGGCCGACCGGCTCAACACGGCCGTCGGCGGATGGACGGGCCGCACGTCCTACGCCGGAGTGAACCACGGCACCTGCGCCGTCCAGGGTTCAGGACAGACCCTGAACCCGTTCTCCAAGGAGACCTGGAGCGAACTTTGGTCCCGCCACAAGGCCGGCGAAGACCCCACGTATCGCCTGTTTTCGCCGTCGGTGGGGAAGTGAATCGGGTTTGTTGAAGTCGTCGGGTGCTTCGCGAAGTTGGGCCGTTATAACGCATCGTTTGAAAACAGACATGCGATTAACGAGTGGCTCATGATGGATTCCGAGGCGGTCGTCAAAAGAAGGGATCCGGGTCTCGACGGATTTGAGGCACCACCCCGGAATCCATCATGAGCCAAAAGCATGGCCGGTTCAAACCCTACCACTTCGGTAAGATTTGAACCGGCGTTTTTTTTTCGGTTATCCTACGTTAGACGGGCGTCGGTCTCGTGGCGACCGACCGCCGCGGATTTCGGTCCGTCCGGATTCTCGAAGTGACAACGCTCTTGGTGAATTCCCCGATCCGTTCTCCGTGGTGGAGTTCGTCGATGGAGTCCACGATCATGTCGGGCCGGTAGGCGTAACGGTCCAGGTCTTCACGGCGGGTTCCGCCGCTGAGCACCAGGATGGTCTTGAACCCGAGTTGCACTCCGCCCAGGATGTCGGTCTCCATCGTGTCGCCGATGACGACCGTTTCGTCGGTGGTCAGGCCGAGTTCCTTGCGTGCCCCCCGCAGCATCACCGGGCTCGGCTTGCCGACGCTGAACGCCTTCATGCCGCTTGCCGTTTCCAGCATGGCGACCGTCGCCCCGCAGCCGGGCCGCATTCCCGACTCGGTGGGGCAATTCGGGTCGAGGTTCGTGGCGATCAGCTTGGCCCCACCCATGAGCATCTTCAGGGCCGCCTCGACCATCTCGAAGCTGAGGGTGCGGCCCTCGCCGACGACCACGTAATCGGGGTCTTTGTCCACCACCGAATATCCGTTCTCGTGGAGGGCGTTGAGGAGTCCGCCCTCGCCGATGACGTACGCGGTGCCGCCGGGCTTTTGGCCTGCCAGGTAGCGGGCGGTCGCCATCGCACAGGTGTAGACGTGCTCCGGATCGACGTCGATGCCCAGGCGTTGCAGACGCGTCGCCACGTCCCGTCGGGTCCGCTGACTGTTATTCGTGAGGAACCGAAACGGGATATCGGCCCTGCGGAGGTCGTTGATGAAACGGTCGGCCCCGGGGATGAGGTGACCGCCCCGGTAGATCACGCCGTCCATATCGATCAAAAATCCAAGCATCAGTTAACGTTCTCTCAGACAATGAGGTCAATTCAGGCCTCCCGACATGCCGTCCGGTCGTGAGAGAGCAGCCACGGGACCGTCCTCGTAGCCCGGACAGTGTCAGGCGGCCATAAGACCCATTGCGAATCGCGTACCGGGAGCCGTTCCGCCCCATCCGACAGTCATTCAAATGGTTGTATGCCCTTGACTTGCGACAAGCTCATCCGGCAAACGCGGCGCGCCTCTTGTCCGCGAATTCATGGGAATTCGCCACCGGAACAAGCAAGACTCCCGGTCGATGAGCAGTCCCGAGGACACGAAAAAGGTGTCAGGAACCGTTTGTTTCGTCGTCAAGACAGTATTGTCCAGGGATAGGGCCGCCAAAAATTGGTGCCTGACACCTTTTCTTCGATCGACGGGAAATCGTCATGGATTCGGTTTGTAGGGCCGGTAACGCCAGTCGACTCGTTCCTTGAAGGCCGTCGTCTCTTCGACCAGGTTGAAAAGAGCGG
>JAYUFP010000656.1:0-4444 GCA_043738665.1 Isosphaeraceae bacterium | reverse complement strand
AGCCATTGATTTGGAACGGGAAAGGGCCGGCCGTTCCTGAAACAGAGCACCCCTGCCAGGTCGGTACACCAGCGACCTACTCAGGGTTCGGCAGAGTCTCTTTTGAGTGCGTGGAGCTTGCTCCCGCTATCCGGCGTGCCGAGCGTCTTTCGATGAATTCCAAAGCGACGTCATGCCGCGGTGCTCCAACGTTTGGCACGTGGAGGTAAAACTCTCTAGACCTCTTCAATTGCCAAGTCACTCCATTCTTCCAAACTTTTATTCTCTGATTTGACGGGATGTTGAGTTCGGGCAACGGAATCCGGCATTTCAGCGTCACCGGAGTGGAAGGGTCGCGTAATTGTGTTTCGATCGTGGAGCGCTTTCTCGCTACTCCTTATCCGACATCGCGAAACGAAGACATCGCCCCGAGCACGAGGCTCATCAGGTTCCTCTTGCCTGGAACGGCTATCGATGACTAGATTTGTGGATCGTTTTTAAAACCGGACGACCGTTGCCCGGGGATTCTCCCCGGGGCCGGGCCGCTCCGACGAATGGCTCGAACGTCGTGGATTTTCCGTTGAAACACAATCCAGTGAAGCGTGCGTTGAAGGCGGGACAGCCCCAGATCGGCACCTGGCTGTCGCTGGGCAGCGTCGTGGCGGCGCGGTTCCTGGCACGGACGGGCCTTCCGTGGCTGACCGTCGACATGGAACACTCCCACACCGACATCCAGACCGCGGCGTTGATGTTCGGGGCGATCGCCGACGCGAACTGCGTCCCGATCGCCCGAGTGCCGGCGGGTCGACACGACTACATCAAGATGGTTCTCGACTGCGGGGCGATGGGGATCGTCGCCCCGATGGTCATGTCGGCCGAGGAAGCACGCACGATCGTCGCGGCGTGCAAGTTCCCGCCCACCGGCAACCGCTCGCTCGGCGGCAGCCTGCACGCCCTGAATTACGGCTGTAGCGCCGAGGATTATTTCGCCAAGGCCGATGGCGAAATTCTCGTCGTGATCCAGGCCGAGCATATCAAGGCGGTGGAGATCGCCGATGAGATTTACTCGGTTCCCGGCATCGACGCGATCTTCGTCGGCCCCAACGATCTGGCCGCCTCGCTTCGACTACAGGACGGCACACCGCCGGGTAAAGGACAGATGGAAGACACCCTCGGCAAGATCCTCGCGGCGGCGAAGCGGAACGGGGTTCCTTGCGGATTGCATGTGAATACCGCGGCCGATGCGGTTCGCCGAGTCGCGGAAGGCTGGCAGTTCATCGCCGTCGCCTCCGAATTGAAGCTGATGCTCGAAGGAACGATGGAACTGGTCAAGACGGTTAATCCCGATCGCTCCGCGGCTGACCTCGCGAAATATTGATGCCCTCATGAATCGGCGCGTTGTTCGCACGCCGACGCGGACGACCGACCCTCTCCCTTTTTTGGCAGGCAGGCCCGGCCTCGGCAACCTTTTGAAACGCCAACTTCGTGAAATCACGAGTGCGAAACGCGGCCCCCCGTCTTCGAATCGCATTCCATGTCGGGCGGTTTCGTTCCCGACACTCTCTCGAATCTCAACATGCGAGCACACCCATGAATCGACCCGATCCTTCCGCCAAGCCTGCGCGTTCCTCTGTTGCCTCATTCAAGGTGAAACGTACCCGCCGCGCTCCTTCCCTCGGAATCGAGCGGCTGGAAGACCGTTCGCTTCTGGCGCTGATCTTCGGCAACGCATTGGGAGTGGGTGGCAACGGCGCGACGGGAATCGAAACCACGGGCATCGCGATCGACTCGACCGGCAACCGCTACATCACAGGATCGTACAGCGCGACCGTGGATTTCGGTGGCAACGGCCCCTCGCTGACAAGCACCAGCAACGGCATCCGTGACGGCTTCGTGGCGAAGTACAATAACAGTGGCCTGCTTGTCTGGCTCAAGCCGTTCGGCGGCACTCTTAACGATCGCGCCGCGGGCGTGGCGCTCGATGTCAACGGCAATGCGTTCGTCACGGGCTATTTTCAAGGCCCTGTGACATTCGATACCGGACACGCGCTCGACTCGGGCGCGAAGGCGGCCGCGTTCTTCTGGGAACTCGACCCCAACGGCAACACGAAGATCCTCACCTCGGCGGCGACAACGGGATCGATCCAACCCCAAAGCATCGCGGTCGATGCCTCCGGGGCGAACTTCGTCGTCGGCGGTATTTTCAACGGGTCGATCACGCTGGGAAACAAGGTCCTGACCTCGACCGGGAATAACGACTCGTTTCTTACCAAGCTCAATGTCAACGGGGCCGGTTCAACGTTCACATGGTCGTCGCAGCTCGCCGCCGACCCGAATAGCAATGCCCTGGTCAACGGGGTCGCCATCGACGTCTTCGGCAACGTTCTTACCACGGGGACCTATAATGGTGCCGTGGATTTCAATCCCGGTCCCGGCATTGATAAGCGAAACAGCAACGGCGGCACTTACGACATCTTCGTGTCGAAACTCGCCTCGGCCGATGGCTCAGAGGTCTTCGCCTACACCCCCGGAGGTGCCGGTGCGCAGGACACCGGGTATGGCATCACGAGCGACGCCGCAGGCAATATCCTCGCTACCGGGGCTTTTCAGGGGACCGTCGCCTTCGTCGTGAACGGGTTGACAACCAACCTGACGACCCCGGCGAGCACCAGCGGCTATTACCTTCTGACGATGAGCCCGACCGGCACCGCGACCGTGGCTCGATCGCTGAACGCCCTGACGACCGGCACAAATACCGGGACACCGTCGATCGCGGTGAATCCCTCGGGGACGATCGCGATCGCCACCACTTACACCGGTCCCTCGGGCGCGGCGGGCCTACTGCCGCCTCCCACGAGCGCCGGCGGTTCCGACATCCTGATCGAAACCCTCGATTACCAGGGGAACGTGCTTCAGCAGGTCTCGGCCGGTGGTACGTCGGACGACTCGGCGAATGGTGTGACCATCAACGCGACCGGCAAAGTCTCGGCGATCGGTGCCTACCAAGGGCCGGCGACTTTCGGGGCCACCGTTCTCCCCAACAAGTACGTGACATCGCTGGGCACGAACATTTTTCTTGCCTCCTTGAGCCCTCCCGTGGTGATTCCCGGCGATTTCATCGGAAATCAGACCACTCAACCCTCCGTCTATCGCCCATCGACGTCGGCATGGTATGTCCAAGGGCTTCCCGCCAATAACTTCCTGCCTCTGGGAACCCCCGGAGTCTCGTTACCGGTGACTGGAGATTACGAAGGGATCGGGCACGCTCAGCAGGCGGTTTTTAACCCGACGGACGCCTCCTGGTCCTATCGCACGAGCATCGGCACCATCGCCTCGCTCGGGTTTTTCGGCTGGCCGGGTCACGACATTCCCGTTCCGGGAGATTACGACGGGATCGGGAAAACCGAGTTGGCCGTCTATCGGCCCCAGACCGCTCAGTGGTTCGTGCTGAGTCCCGGCGGAGGGCGGCTCCTGGGGACCTTTGGCTGGCCCGGGCACGACATCCCGGCTGCCGCCGATTACACGGGGAACGGCGTCACGACGATGGCGGTCTATCGACCGACGACCGCCGAATGGTTCGTCGCCGGACAGCTAGCCGTCCCCTTCGCCGTGTTCGGCTGGCCCGGGCACGACATTCCTGTTCCGGGAGACTACGGCAAGATCGGCAAGTCGGTCCCGGCGGTCTATCGGCCCGAGGCCGCCCAGTGGTTCTTCTCTGGAAATCCGAACGTCTTCACCACTTACGGATGGCCGACCCCTTTCGGCGTTCGAGGCCTCAACGACATCCCGACACTGGCACGCACAGGTACGCTCAAAGGGCTCCCCATCTTCAACCCTGACGGCTCCATTTCGAGCCTGGGTAAACCCTCGGGTGGAGCCTTCAGCGCAAGTGTGGAAGCGACGCCCAAAACGACCGTCAAGGTCACGATCACACCCGTGTCGGCTCGACCAGCGCCTTCATTCGTGAAATCCCATCCGCGACGACTCGCGCCGGGTCACGGCTCCAAAGTTCGGGGTTGAAGAGTTCGAGCGAAAGCGGGCCGCGGTAGCCAATCGCCCGAAGGTTGGCGATCACTCGGTGAAGGTCGGCGATCCCCTCGCCGACCATCACCCGATCCGCGTCCGTTTGCGTTCGAGGGTCCGGCTCCGCAGGCAGGTCGTTGATATGGAAGCATGAGAGCCGGTCGCCATCAAGCAGGAGCAAATCATCGACCGAGCCGCCGCCCCGAATCATGTGAAAGACGTCGGCGACGACGGTGGCTCCGCGCTCGCCGCAGCCTGAGGCGATCGCCCAGGCGGTCGCGACATTCTTGATTCCGTCGACAAAGCCAAGGAACTCCATCGACGGTTCCACCCCCGCCTCCCGTCCCAGTCGCATAAGGTCTCCAAAGCGCTCGGCGGCCCGATCGATGTCGACGACCTCTCGCGGCGGGCTGGCGACGATATAAGGGCTTCCGAGAGCGGC
>JAYUFP010000655.1:0-13095 GCA_043738665.1 Isosphaeraceae bacterium | reverse complement strand
CACGGGACCCCGCGCGCACCGTCCAGTGGGCTTCGACTTGCGCCTCGCCCTCAAGGCGGACGTCCTCACCGGCGCCTGCGATCGCGTCGAAAATGCCTCTCTTTCCGGGTACGATGCCGACCTGGAACTGACAACCGAGCAGCCAGCTCACTTCGGTCGATTCGCCCTGCGCGGTCGTCAACGGTGCCGCTTGCACCGCGAGGCGGGATTCGTTGTCGCTGAGGCCGGGGAACACGACGTCCCAGGGGCCGCGGACTCCGCCGATCGGGTCGAATGCGAGCCTGCTGACGGGGAGCACGAAATCGGCATCGGTGAGCCGGCGGTTGAGGTAAACCCTCCTTCCGTTGGTCGTCGTCGCGAGGTAAGCGAGCTGCTCCTTGTCGTCGGGGTCATGGACCGCGAAGGTCATGCCCGGCGGAATCGCATTCTTGAGACTGACGGGCGAATCCGGGTCGGCCAGGACGATCACCGTTTCCGGTTCGACTCCGGCGGACTTGAGGACGCGACCAATCGACTCCAGCACGAAGGCGGGTCTGGGAACCTCGGTTCCCAGAACGATCACGACCAAGTCTCCCGGCACGATCGCTTGCCGGAGCGCGGGGAATCCTCGGGGGTTTTCCAGAGCTTTCGCGACAAGGTCTTCGCCGGCTCTTGTGACGAGGCCCTCGGGACCGTGCCAGGCGACGATGAGTCGCTTCTCGGGAATGTCGAGGATCACCGCCTCGTCTTCAAACGCAACCTCGACCCGCATGAAAAGTCCGCCTGATCCGGATTCGCTGTTCAACTCGCTTGAGGGCTCATGATAGGTCGGACGCGAGAAGACGGTCAAGCAACGCGTCTTCGCGGGCCGCTCGGTCAGACTCAGCCGGGCCTTCGGAAGATCGACCGGGGGTTCTCGATCAGGACGAGCTTCGCGAGTTCGAGCGCACGGTCGGCCGACCAGCCTCGGCCTTTCATGGCATCTTCGGCAAGCGTCTCGGCCAGTACCCGGCGGAACATGTTGAACTTGGGGAGGACGAACTCCAGCTTGTAGGCGTCGGAGTAGTAGCCGACGATCTTTGTCTTCGGGACGGCCTGGAGCCGCGCGCGGAGGTCGGCGGCGATGTACGGCGGGATATTTGAGTACCACCAATGTCCCAGCGGCACCACGTTCGGGAAAATCCAGGAGTAGGCGACGAGCTCCCCGCCTGCGTCGGGCGAAAGCGTCGAAATCGGGAAGGTTACCTCGGGAAAGTGGTTGAACAATTCCCGATAGTCATGAAGGGAGACGCGGCGGTCGAACAGGTCTCGGCCTCCGGAGACGCCTGCGGGATAGACGTTGCGGATCGGCCCGATCATCAAGTCAAAAGGAAGTTTGAACTCGGCGCAAAATTCGGCGAGCGTCCAGAAGACGACCTGGCGGATCTCGGCATGCTCTTCGGGTCTCAAGTCCATTTGGTGAAGGGCGCGTCGGATCGGTGTGACGGCTTTTTTGGGAGTGGAGCGGAGCGGAGCGAAATCAGGCGGCAAGCTGATCGCGCAGGCTTTCGCACCGTTCGCGACGAACCGCTCGAACAAGACGCCGATCGCCTGGCGGAGTGTCGCGTAATCTTGAACGTCGATTTTCGTGGAAGTCTTGAGGCGTTCGAGTGTTCTTGGTTCGTGGAGGTTGAGGACAAGGTCGTCAGTGCGGAGGCAAGGGACGTATTTTGCGGTATCCCAGCCTTCCAGAGGGTCGTCGAAGTCGTTGGTGAGAAACACGGCTTCGAGCTTGGTGGTCTCCCAGACTTTGCGGTCCCATGCGGCACCGTCGTTTTCGTGGTCGGCGCTTTTGTAGAGTACGTCGATCGTCTTGCGGTCGATGTGATCGGGTTCGTATCCGTGGAACGTTCTGGCGATTTCGAGCAGCCAGGAGTACTGGACTGTGTTGTCGATGGCGGAAAGGTGAGCTGAGAGGTTGCGGGCGCGTTCCTTGGGGGTGAGGTCCGGACTGACGAGTGCGGCCGGCATCCCTGCGGAGTGAGTGAGTTCGGTATAGTAGTGGTATCCGAGAACCTCGTCGAAGTTTCGAGACGCCGGCCGGTGCGGGTCGATATGCGAATGCGGGTCGTAGATCGGCCAGCGGCACATTTCGTCGAAAAGCTCGCGGGCGGCGCTGTCGTGGGGGGCGTTCGTCGTCATATTGGGGACGCTCGGGGACGGGAGGAGCGAACGGCTCACGTTTTCGAGAGATTTCCGAAAGGCTAGCGGCGCTCCGCGGATCACGCAAGAGCCCGCGGAGGATTGCGAAGTCGAGTCAGGTGAGAATCACGAAAAGGAAACGAACCGCCGAGATCACGGAGATCGCGGAGCAAAAAAAATGAGTGAGACGGTGAGAATATCTCAGGACGCAACAAACACATCGGTTTTCGTTGATTCTCTCCCTGAGTTCTCGGCGATCTCCGCGGTGAATCCGTGTTTAGTGCGGCTTGAGTTGCTGATTCCCAATGGACTCCGCGATTCGCCGGGGGGATGCTCCACATGAAGGTGCTCGTGACGGGGGGCGGAACGATCGCACCCATCGATGACGTTCGCTACATCGCCAACGTCTCCTCGGGGCGGTTCTCCGCCGCCATTAGCGAGGCCTGTCTCGCCCTGGGGGCAAGGGTCTGGCACGTCCACGCCCCGTCGGCACTGCTTCCGTTCGAGCGCTCCGCGCGGTTCGACCTGAACACCGACGATCCCGACGCGGAGTTCAACCGGATTCGTGAACTCCACGCGGACTATCTCTCGCTCAAGAGCCGTCTCCAACTCGTGTCGATCAAGCCGGGTCGTGTGACCGACTATGTAAGGGCGATGAAGCGGGTGCTGACGACCGAGCGAATCGACGTCGCGTTCCTGGCGATGGCCGTCTCCGACTACGAGCCGACGCCCGTGGCCGGGAAGATCGATTCGAGCGGTGACCAACTGTGGATTGCCTGCGAGAAGTCCCGTAAGGTCATCCGATCGGTGAAAGACTGGGCACCTTACGTTTACCTCGCGGGTTTCAAGCTGATGTCGGGAGTCGAGACCCCGAAACTGATCCGGAATGCCGAGCAGGCCTGCCGCGTCAACCGGGCGGACGTCACGGTGGCCAACGAGCTTTCGAATCTCCGCGAAGGACGGCACACGGTCCATCTGGTGAGGCCGGGACATGCTCCCGAGACCTTCGGACCTTCGGCGGAGATGGCGGCGTTGATGGTCAAGCGAGTCTTCGAACTCGCGTCGGAAAAACAGAGACAAAGCCAATAAAAAAGCCCGCTCCGAAAGGTTCGGAGCGGGCTTCGAGAAATCTCAAAGGAGAACCCGGATCACTTCCGGCGGCGACCGGCGAAAGGTGCCTTGTGACGCGGTGCGCCGTGGGAAGGGCCGTGACCGTGCAAGGGGCCTCGTCCGCCTCCGCCTCGAATCGGGGCGCGACGGACTCCCGAGGGTCGGTGCGCCCGCAGGATCGGCCTCGGGGGCGACGGCACTCCCATTACGACGTCGCTTTCCAATTCTCGCGAGATGGTCTTCTCGATCAGGTCGAGCATCTTCGCCTGATCCGGCAGGACCAGCGAAAAGGCGACGCCGTCGTTCCCCATCCGGCCGGTCCGGCCGATGCGGTGGACGTAGTGCGTCGGGTCGTCGGGGAGGTCAAAATTGACCACATGGGAAACGTTCTGGACGTCGATGCCGCGGCCGACGACGTCGGTCGCGACGAGTGTCGTGAGCCTGCCGGTCCGGAATGCGTGGAGGACGCGGTTCCGCTGGGCCTGGCTGAGGTTGCCGTGCATCGTGTCGGCCTGGTGGCCTTCGGACCGAAGCAAGAGCCCCACCTTGTCGGCGCCGCGCTTGGTGCGGCAGAAAACGATCGCGCGGTGAGGCTGCTCGCGGTGGAGCAACTTGACCAGCAGCTCGAACTTACGTTCGGGATCGACCATCACGTACGACTGCTTGATCGCCGGGATGGTCGCGTCTTCGTCGTCCTTGATGAGGCGGATGTGGACGGGGTCCTTGAGGTATTTGTCCGTCAGTTCACAGACGCCCGGCGGCATCGTGGCCGAGAGCAGGAGGGTCTGTCGGGTGTCCGGAACCGACCTCAAGATGGTTTCGACGGCGGGGCGGAACCCGATGTCGAGCATCTGGTCGGCCTCGTCCAGCACGACGATCTTGACGTGGTCGAGGCGGATCGACTTGCGGTCCATCAGGTCCATCAGCCGCCCGGGGGTGGCGATCACGACCTGGCAGCCCGAGGCGAGCTGCTTCTGCTGGCGGAACATCGACTCGCCGCCGACCACGCCCACCGCACGGGTACGACGGCCGTACGCCAGCTTGTCAAACTCCATGCCGATCTGGTGGACCAGTTCGCGGGTCGGCGCCAGGATCAGGGCCTGGGGCAGACGATCTCGTTCGTCAACAGCTTCGAGGATCGGCACGAGGAACGCGGCGGTCTTGCCGGTTCCCGTCGGGGCGTTCCCGAGGCAGTCGCGTCCGGCGATGGCCGGCGCGATCATTTCTTCCTGGATCGGACTCGGTGCGTGGTAACCCACGCGGGCGAGCGCGGCCAGGGTCACTTCTTTCAAACCCAGGTGGCCGAAGCCTTCCGGGGCGGTCGCTTCCTTCAGCGGCTCAATCGTCAACGTCGGCAAACTCAGCTCCTTGTGGACCCCCGACTCTGGGCGCGGCGGACAGAGCGACTCAAGTCGCTCGCCCCGATCGCTTCCGATCACGGACGCGGCTCGCGGGAATGTCGGCCATGTCGCGCCAAGAGGTCCGTTCCGGTGTCGAACCGGAGACAGGAAAAAGGGTCAGCGCAAGAGACCAACGGTGGAAAGAGACTCGCGAGAGGGAACTCGGCCTCAAGCCGGCGGGCGGTAACTTCGATGAGGGATCGTTCATTCAACGACACATTCTATCATCCGGCGTCCGCATGGGAACCTTCTTCCTCGCGGATTCTCGGCGGGGCGGTCTTAACACCCTGCCTTTAAACATCATCGGTAAATCTTCGAGGTTCGTCTGGTCAATCCGCGCGGGGACGCTAAAATCCCGACCGAGCCGAAACCGCCCGGGTTCGCGTCAGGGCTGGTTCGTCGTCAAGGAACCGAGCTGTTCGATGACCGATGACCGATGACCGATGACCGATGACCGATGTTCGATGGCTGATGGCCGACGGCCGATGAACGAAGGAAGAATAAGGGCTCTGGATCAGGCCTCGGTCATGTTTCTTGGTCATTGGGCATCGGTCATCCCGAGAACTCCACGTCGAAAATGACACGCCCTGGGGTTCGCTCGAAAAAAGGGGAGAACGCGTTGAGACTCGTCATCGACGGCCGGCGGTTGACCGCCCGAAGGACCGGCGTCGGCCGCTGCCTGGAGAGCCTCCTGGCCGACTGGTCCCTGACGGGCTGGCCGCTCGAAGAGGTCTTGCTCGTCGTTTCCGACCCCGAAGGACTGGCGCGGGTTCCCGACGGCGGCGATCTCCGGACGCGCGTGATCGGACAAACGTGGCCGGGTCTCGTTTGGGAGACACTTGGGCTGGGCCGTCTCCTCGGACGGGATGACCTCCTGTTCGCGCCTGCGAATCTCGTCCCCATGAACTGGCGGGGGCCGACGGTCGCGGTGCTCTATGACACCTTGCCCTGGTCCGTCCCCGAGAGCTTCCCGTGGCACACCCGCCTCCGGTTCGGATGGAGGTATCGACTCGCCGCAAGTCGAGCGACGAAGGTGATCGCGCCCTCTCAGGCGACTGCGAGGGATCTAAAACGGATCCACGGCATTCCGGGGTCGCGGATCGAGGTCGTCTATCCGGGGCCTGAGCCCTGGTTCCGGCCGCTGGCGGCCGAGTCGGCGACCGTGCAGGAGGCCAGGGGCCGCGTGGGGGTCGGTCGAGAGCCGTTCTTCCTGTTCGTCGGCAAGCGGTCGCGGAGGCGTCACATACCAGCCTTACTCGATGCGTTCGCCCGGCACCGAGTACGCTTTCCGTCGCACAGGCTGGTCTTCGTCGGCCCGGAAGGGGCCGAGGGTTTGCCGGGAATCAACCGCGGGGTTCTGGCGGCCGGGCACGTCGATGAACCGACGCTTCATGGTCTATATGCCAGTGCCCTTGCGTTGCTTTATCCATCGGACTACGAGGGGTTCGGGCTGCCCGTCGTGGAGGCGCAGGCGTGTGGGTGCCCCGTGGTGACGCTGGCGAACAGTGCGCTCGTTGAGTCCGGGGGCGACGCGGCGTACTACCTTGAAGCCGCGACGGGCGAGGACATCGCGACGGCCCTCGGTCGGCTCGCGACGGATGAAGGGCTCCGTGCCAACCTCGCGGACAAGGGGCTCGCGAACGCCTCCCGGTTCCGTCGGGAGCACTTTGCCCGGGAGGTGAAAGACGCGATCCGGGCCGTGGCAGACCTCAATCCCCCCCCGATGGGACGCCGCCGGTCAGGACAGGATCTCCGCCTTCCGCGCTGAGCGTTCGGCCAGGGACTGGGTAGTGACCGGCGGGTTGGGGTGATCGGTGCGGATTCGGGATGTCCCGCGGCGCGTCTCGATGAGGTCGAGGTAGCGAGTGAGATGGGCGGATTCGGACCAGACTCCGTGTCTTGCGGCGAGTCCGTTCGATCCTAGTCGATGACGGAGCACGGGTTCGCGGCTCAGGCGTTCGATCGCCCGGACGATGCCGTCGACGGTCTCGAACACGAGCCCTCCGCGGCTCTCGGCCACAAGCTCGGGCAAGGCGCCGAGGTCACGGACGATCACCGGGGTTCCCTCCGCGAAGGCTTCCAGAACCACGTAGCCGAACGTCTCGTAGACCCTTGAGGGCACGACCACGGCGAGGGCGCCGCGGAACAAGGCGGCGACCCGTGCCGAGTCGAGCCTGCCTTCGAAGTGGACGTTCGTCGCCCCTCGGGAACGGTCGCGGAGCGAGGCCTCGTGCTCGCCGGCTCCGGCGATTCGGAGGTCGATATGGGGGAGCCTCCGGATCGCGTCGATGGCGTCTTCGAACCCTTTGATCTTTTCAAGCCGGCCGGCCGCCGCGACGTAGGGTCGTTTGAAACGCGGGGTGGGGGCCGGCGCGCCATCGGGATAACGGTCCGGGAGGAAGTACGGGAGGTGGACGGTCGGGGCGGCGATCCCCCTCCGCTTGTGCTCGCGCTGAGTCGACCGGCTCGGGCAGATGAGGGCGTCGAGGTGGCGGAGCGAGCGGCCCATCAGCCCGGTTTTCCGCCAGAGTTGCGGAGGCCGACGGGCCTGAAGGCAGCACTTCACGCACGAGGGCTGTTCGCAGACCCCCGAGTCGAGCTTCCAGAGCACGCTCAGAGGGCAGACCAGCCAATGCTCGTGAGTCGTCATCAACTTCACGGCCCCGGGCGTGGGCACCCCCAGCAAACCTGGTCCGCCGATCAACGACAGGTTATGAAAGTGGACGACGTCCGGCCCGATCTCCCGGTAAAGCCTGCGGATCTCCCTCGCCTTGAAGAGCGGCAACCCGGTCTGGTGAGTGGCGAGAGGAGAGAGTGTCGAGAAGGGACTCTCAAGGGCATGGGCGACCACGTCGGGGTGCGGTTCGTACGGCCGCGGCGTCTGCGATCCTCGCGAGGCTTCGAAGGCGTCGTGACAGTGGATCACATGGACTTCGTGCCCGTGTCCCGCGAGTGCCCGCGAGAGCCGGTCGACGAACGCGGCGTCGCCGCCGAAGCTATGCGAGCCGAAGAAGGTGGTCAGCATGCAGAACCTCATGCCGACCTCCTTCGGGTTGTCAGAGAGGGGTCTAAGGCGTCAAAGTAGCCCAGGAGGCGACGCGCCGACTCCGTCCAGGTGAAGTGGGCCGCTTGTCGGAGAGCCCTTTCGGCGAGAACGGACCGGAGCGAGGTGTCGTCGATCAGCGTCCGCAACGCCTTCGCCATGCCCGGAACGTCGAGCGGGTCGAAGAAGACTCCCGCATCGCCGACCACTTCCGGCAGTGAGCCCGCGGTGCTCGACGCCACGGGAATCCCACACGCCATCGCCTCGACGGCGGGGAGCCCAAATCCTTCCATGAGGGATGGCTGAACGAGGGCCTCGGCCCGATGATAGAGGTAGACGAGATCCTCGTCGGGCACGAACCCCGTGAAGTTGACCGCGGATTCGATTCCCAATCGGGGGACCGCTTCGCGAAGCTGTGGGACGTGCGTATGAAAGACGTCGCCGGTGTCGCCCACGATGACCAGTTTGATCCCTTCACCGGCCAGTCCCGTCGCGGCGAAGGCATCGAACATTCGAAGAAGGTTTTTATGAGGGCTGAGCCCACCGACATACAAAAGGAAGCGCGAGCCGGGGACGACACCGTGACGAGTCAGCGCGGCGTCCGAGTCCGCGCCGGCGGGCCGAGGCCCGAAGATTGCCTCGGGTCCTTCGGTCAAAACACCCACACGGTCGGAGGGAAGCCCGAACCACTCAAGCAAGTCGCGGCGGGCCGACTCGGACACGGTCAGGATCATGTCGGCGACCTTGGCCGCGGCGTGCTCCTTCAAAGTCCAGGCCGCGCGGCCTTTCCAGTTCGGGAAGACGAGCTCCGGGTGTGCCAGGGCGAGCGTGTCGTGCATCGTGACGACGACCCGCTTGACCCCCCAGACGGGGAAGAAGCTGTAGGTACTCGGGAAGTAGATCAGGTCGAGCTTCGCCTTCGCGACGGCACGGCTCATGGCGAACAGGTCGCCGATCGACCGCCGACCCGTGCTCGACGCGGCCTGGCTTGGAGCCGAGGTGACATCGACGACGACGGTGCCGAAGCGAGCGGCGATCTCAACACGCTCGGATGAGGGACGGTCGACGAACACGACGAACTCGTGAGGCGATTCGTGGTTGGCCAAGGCGTGGAGCAACTGCCGGGCGAACCGCCCGAATCCTCGCCTGTTGGCCAGGCAACCCCCGTCGATTCCGATCCTCATCGCGCGCGGCCCCCGCCGACGTCCCTGTCTGGCTCCCGCCGCGCGTCAGGAAACCACAAACCGCGGATTCTGTCACCGTCAACCGACCGATTCCGCCAGAACGAGCGTGCTATGTCCGAACGGCAAGGGCATCCTCAGTTTTCCGGCGACCCACGCTTCGGCCTGCGAAACGGCTCCCAGCAATCGATTCATCGCCGGGGAAGGGATCCGGATCCGCAAGCCTCCGCCCGAGGGATGGCCTTGTCGTGGCTGGCCCGCGTCGGGTCGCCAACGTCGGCCGAACTCGCCTCGAACCTCCTGAGCGAGCGCGGGGAGGGCGTTCGCGTGTGAGGCATGGCGGATGGTAAGTCCCGCGGCTTCGATAAGCGCAACGAGCCTTTCGAGCGTGTACGTCCAGTCGTCTCCCGTCCACCCGCGGCCGTTGGCCCGGATGAGAGCGAAACCGGCCGGTTTCAGGACGCGACGGATCTCCCTCGCCGCCACGAGGTCCTTCTTGGCCCCGAGATGCTGGAAGACGTCAAAGCAGGTGACCAGGTCGAAGCGACCATCGTCGAACGGGAGGGCCAGGGCACTCCCCCGAATCAACGGGAAGCCGTGCTTCGTTCGGGCATGGCGGAGTGCGTCGAGGCTCGGTTCCAGGCCGACGACACAATCGATCTCTCTTCGATTCGCGAGTCGAATCGCGGTCTGACCGGTCCCGCAGCCGACGTCGAGGGCGTCGAGGCCGGATCTCCCGGCGAGAGCCTGATCGAGCCAGTAGGCCCCGAGTTGCCAGACCCCGCGCGACCACCAGTGCCGGGCCTCGACGTCCGCAAGCCGGTCGAAATACGCGGGGTCTTCGATGCGAAGGCCGGTCGTCATCGCGCGACTCCCCGGGGCACGGATGGGGTGAGCGAACGACGAGCACAGACTCGCCACGCCAATCCATAAGCCGCCGCCGCGGCAACGACGACGACCGGGAGCGGGTCACTCTTCGTCATCCCGCAGACCACGCACATCGCCAGGCAACCGACGAACGGGCGGAGGATCGTCGCCGAGATCCCCGGGGCGATCTTTAGCCTCGACAACAACACCCAGCCGCCGACGGCCCCGCCCATCTCGACAAGGTTCAACACCCAACCGACGCCCCATGCCCCGGCTCCCCAAATCGAGAACGGGAGCAAGACCAGCGCGGCGGCGAGCTGTCCGAACGCGAGCCGAAGCGACCAATCCTCGCGACGACAGGCGATGAGCGCGGCCTGTGCGAAGGTCGCCGTCAGGAGCCAGGGAAGTCGCGAAGCCAGGAGGGCGAGCCAGGGGCCTCCTTGCCGATACGCCTCACCGAAGAGCAACGGCATCCAGCGCTCGGCCGTGAGTCCTAGCCCGATGGCGGCGGGAAGCCCGATCGCCCAAGTCATCGCGAGGGAATCGCCAATGAGTTTCCTCGTCGGTCCGACCCCTTCACACCAGGCCCGCGCAATCCTCGGGCCCAGGACCGCGGGGACCACCAGCCCGATCGCCACCATCGCGAAGACGAGTCGGCGCGAGGCGGCATACGGGCCGAACTCCGAGCCCGCCCACCAGCCGAGCGCCAGGAGATCGAGCCCGTAGAGGGTGACTCTCACGAACCGAGTCAATCCCGTGACGGCTCCCCGCTTCGCGATAACCAGGGCCGCGCGTTTGCGCAAGCCAGGCATCGTCCAGCCGTGCTCCCGGCAATGACGCCAGCACGGCACGACCGCCCCGAGAACCTCTCCGACGACCAGGCAGAGAGCCGCCTTCATCAGGTCCGAAGGGCCGCGAACGCAGAGATACACGGCCCCGGCCGTCCCAAAGGCCCGTAAGGCCTGCGAGGCCGCCAGTTCCTTGACGCGACACGAAGCCCGAAGTCCTACGTCCGCCACCCAGGCCGACGCAAAAAGTGACAGCCCGGCGACAAGCAACGCCCCGGCCCGTTCGGCTCCCGCGGTAGCGGCCACTGCCATGATCAACAGGTAACCGACCGAGGCCGCGACAAGGCGCAGGCCGATGAGAAGCTGGGTGAGCCGGCCGACGAGCCGTGGCCGACGCGCGGCCTCGCGATAGACGATCACGTCCATTCCGCCGCGGACGAGCACGAGCATCCAGGCCATTACCGCGCCGGCATATTCGAGCGCGGCGAACGACGATGGGCCCAGACTTCTCGCCTGGTGAACGAGAACGAAGAAGCCGACGGCCCCGGCGGTCGCTTCCGAACCGACGACCCACAGCAGCCCCCCGGACTCCGGGGAACGACTCCCTCGTTCGAGCCGCAGGTGCCTCGTAAATCGCCGAGCCCTCGTCGTCGCCAGGCTCATCGCGGCGCCTCGGCCTGGAGTTCCCAGAGCGGACCGAACGACCGGATGATCGTCCTCGTGAAAGGGAGTCGCCGAGCCAGTTCGTAGACCCGATGCGGGAGTCGCTCGATCGCGGGGCGCGTTCGAGCCCACTCCTGAGAGACAGGCGGCGCCGATACCTCGACGGACTTCCATCCCAGCTCAACCGCTCGTCGTCGCGCCTCAATCGCGGAAAGCGTTTGCGGCGGCCAGTCACTTCGTCCTCGAATGTTTAAATACGACGGAACCCAGCGCCGAGGGAGCCAGCCGACACCCCACAGGCCGACGTGCGGGTCCGTGGTCAGGGTGAACCGATTGGGCGACCAGGCGACCAGACGCCCGCCCGGTCGCAAGACCCGTCTCCATTCGCGGAGGGCGGCGGAAGTGTCGTCGAGATGTTCGAGGACGCTGTCGGCCACAACGGCATCGAAGCTCGCGTCGGGCCAGGGAAGTCGTTCGGCTTCCGCCACGAAGAGAGGCACGGAGAGTCCATGGTCAGCCAATCTGCGGCGAGCCACGACCAGCCATCGCGAGGCGATGTCGATACCGACGACCGCCCTGCCCGAACGTGCCGCCGCGACGAGCAGGCCGCCGGTCCCGCAACCGACTTCGAGAATTCGGCCGGCGCGCGGCAACCGCGAGGCGAGCGAGGCGCCCCGAGCTTCGGCCCCGGCGATGTGGCGGAGGAATCGCTCGCGACGGTGGTCGAGGACGTCCTCGGTCATCGCGTAATACGCCGACGAGAGCCCGAAAACGTCGGTCCCGGATTCGAGCGCGTTTAGCCGTTCGGCCTTGGCCCGTTCGCTGTCGAGGTCGAGGTAACGGTCTCCGGCAAGTCGGAGGTCGTGCAAGCCCGCCACGCGGGGGTAGTGTCTCGCACACCCGTCGCAACAGAGTCCGACAGCTCCTTCATCGTCCAGGACGGCGTGGCACGATGGGCAAACTAACGCCTCAGTGCGCGGGTATCGTGCAGGGGGTCGAACGTAAGGATCGCAGGCTTGTGAGGGGGTCATGGCCTGGTCCTTTTCACCACGAAGGCGTACGTCGAAATGGTTCGACGGCCGCCTGTTTCAAGCCTCGCAAGGCGCGGCGCCAGCGGAGGAGGCTCCGTGCTTCGCCCGCGATCAAGGCCTCGCGAACGCGTGGGGAACGCAAGTAGAACGCATCGATCCGCGCAAGGTCGAACGGGTCCTGAAGGGAGTCCGCAAAGTCCAGGCGAGTTCCGAAGCCGGCCCGGAAATGCCTGGAGCTAAGTTCTCTGATGTCGCGAGTGACCGTCCCATAGGGGTACGAGAACAGCGGGCACTTTGCTCCCAGCCTCGCTTCGATCGCGTCGCGCGAGCCCCTCAGTTCGGCTTCGATCCTCGAAGATTCGCAGAGGTCAAGCCTTATGTGACTGACTCCGTGCGCGGCAAATCGAAAGCCGTGCTTCGTAAGTTCCTCAATCTCATCCCACGAAAGCAGTGGTTCCGTGGGCACCCGGGAAGGTTGACCCAGCCAGGCATTGGACGACCCGACACGCCCCGTCACCAGGAAGACGGTCGCCGTCGCGCGATGCCTGCTCAGCGATTCGCGGATCTTGAGGATTGACCGGAGACCGTCGTCGATCGTGATCGCATAGCCTCGGGGCTCCTCGGGGCTTCCGCGTTCGACCCAATCCGTCAGGTCGAGGCAACGGAAGCCCGAACCGGAGAGCAAAGCGAGGGTGTCGTCGAACCACGACGGGTCCGTCGAAGTGACCGCTCGCGAAGTTCCGAAGGAGTGAAAGGTGAGGACGGGGAGCCCCGCGGGTCTCGTCATGCGGGCCTTCCCTGGAGGACGCGTCGCCGCGCCGACGACGGCAGGTTGACGAGCGGAGGCATCAG
>JAYUFP010000654.1:0-4448 GCA_043738665.1 Isosphaeraceae bacterium | reverse complement strand
TCAACTTCGACGGAACTTTTCGCTCTCGCGCCCCGTGGCACGCGGGCTCACCATCTGAGGAGCGTCCTATCTTATGTCCTTTTTGATTGTCGCTCTTTTGGCTTTCGCGGCACCGACCGAAGCCCCGGATGTCGGCCCGCTCGTTCGTGCCTTATGGCTTGTCCAGCGGCACGGAACACCCGAGACGTTGAGCCCGGCAAACGACCAACGCGTAAAGGGCGTTCTCTCGAAGGCCCTCGCGAAAGATGGCGTGATTTCGCTTCCCGAGCTTGGGGGATTCATGGCACCTGACGTATTTCACAAACTTGCGGGCTCGGACTCACAACTCGACTCGGCCGAAGTCTCACAGGCTCTCGCGTCCGCAGCGCCCGAGAGCCGAACGAAGCTCGCCACGAAACTCCGTGAACACGCCGATTACCTCAAGACGACCTTCGACCTGATTGACGATCCGCACCGAGAAGCCGGGGAAAAGCTCGCCCGCTGGATTGCCTCGAACTACGAGCCGGGGAAGCCGCTTCACGTCACGATCGTCTGCACGGGCAATTCCCGGCGGAGCATCATGGGCTCGTCGATGGGGAACCTCGCCGCGGCCTACTACGGGATGCCCGAGATCCGCTTTCATAGCGGCGGCACGTCCCCGACAGCGTTCAACTCCCGCACGGTCTCGGCTCTGAAGGCGATCGGATTCGTGGTCGAGCCGAACGGCGCTGAAGCCGAACGCGGTGAGCCGAAGACGGCAAATCCCGTCTATCGTGTCTCCTGGGGCGAGGGCTTCGAAGCGACCGAGTTCTCAAAGCACTACGGCGACAAGGCGAACCCACAGGAAGGCTTTGCGGCCCTCATGGTCTGCGGCGAAGCCGATGCGGCGTGCCCGTTCGTCAAAGGGGCCTCGCTCCGCGTCTCGATGCCGTATCTCGACCCGAAAATCTACGACGAAGGGGCCTATGAGTCGGCGAAGTATGCCGAGCGACGAGACGACATCGGCCGTCTCATGCTCTCGGTCATGATGCAGGCGCGCGGCGAGATGTTCTCAAAGGAGTTGCACGGACGATGAGCGAAGCCGTTCAAACCTGCCGCCCGAAAGCGTCGGGCCGACTCTCGTTCCTTGATAGGTTTCTGACGCTCTGGATTTTCCTGGCGATGCTCGTGGGCGTTGCCCTTGGGCACTTCGCCCCGGCCGTGACTCGGGGCATCACGCGGCTCTCGATCGGGACGACCTCGATTCCCATCGCCGTGGGGCTCATCCTCATGATGTATCCGCCACTCGCGAAGGTGAGATACGAGGAGCTTGGTGAGGTCTTCAGGAACACGCGAATCCTCGGGCTTTCGCTCGTTCAGAATTGGGTTATCGGACCACTCCTGATGTTCGGCCTGGCCCTCGCGTTTCTCTCGGACCGTCCCGAGTACGCGATTGGCCTCATCATGATTGGCCTAGCCCGCTGCATCGCGATGGTGATTGTCTGGAACGAGCTGGCGAAGGGCGACTCGGAATACGCGGCGGGCCTCGTCGCCTTCAATTCCGTCTTCCAAGTGTTCTTTTATTCCCTCTATGCCTGGCTCTTCATCAAGGTGCTCCCGCCGCTCCTGGGCGTGAGCTTCGGGAGTGTCGACCTCTCGCGAATCACGATGGGGGCCATCGCCCAGAGTGTTTTCATCTACCTGGGTATTCCATTCCTCGCCGGAATGCTCACCCGTTTCGTCCTCGTCAAAGCCAAGGGCCGCGGGTGGTACGAGGCCCGTTTCATCCCGGCAATCAGCCCCGTCACGCTCGTCTCGCTGCTCTTCACCATCGTCGTCATGTTCTCGCTCCAGGGCGGGAACATCGTGCGAGTGCCGCTCGACGTGCTCCGAATCGCTCTGCCGCTCCTGATCTATTTCGTCGTGATGTTCCTCGTTTCGTTCTGGACGGGGCGGAGGCTCGGTGCGGACTACCCGAAGACGGCGACCCTCGCGTTCACTGCGGCGAGTAACAACTTCGAACTCGCGATCGCGGTCTCGGTCTCGGTCTTCGGAATCAACTCGGGAGCCGCGTTCGCGGCCGTCATCGGACCCCTGGTCGAGGTTCCGGTGTTGATCGGCCTGGTCAACGTCGCCCTCTATTTTCAGGGGCGCTATTCCCACGACACGAGGCCCGAAGTCGTCGAAGTCAATCCGGTCTGAAGGTCCTGGCAGTGGATCGGGATCGGAGGCTGGCTCGTGAATTTAACCCAGCGCCCCCGGTAGGCCCCTGTCGGGCCTTTATGATTCGCGCCTCCCTTGCCCTGTTTCCTGCCGGCGGCCAGACCGAGACGCTGGTTCTCTGATTGCACGATCAGAGTGTCTGGAACCAACGCCGCCGCCAGTCGATGGCGTCGGATAGGCCGATTCGTAGGGGCAAGTCGCGGTCGAGCCGGGAGAATCCGCGAGTCCTTCCTTTGAACGGACCCCTACCCACGGCGGGTGGCCGATCCCCGGTCAGTGCCGATGCCCAGGGTGAGACTCACCCGTCGGCCGTAAGTTGCAGTAGATCTCGTTCGGCTCGCAACCTTCCACCTCGACCTGAACCGTGGTATGCGTCACGCCGAACGATCGCTTCAGCACGTCAACCACTGCCCGGAGCACTTGCTGCCCGCTCCGGACGCTCTGCTCCGTCACGACGACGTGGCAGCTACAGGCGACGAGCCCCGAGGAGACCGTCCAGACGTGCAGGTCGTGGGCACCGATCACCCCGGGCACTTCCCGCACCGACCGCTCTAGAGTTACCAGGTCCAGATCCTTCGGCACGCCCTCCATGAGCACGTTGACCGACTCGACCAGGATGCTCCAAGAACTCCATAAGATCAGGACGCCGATCAGCAGCGAGACGACCGGGTCTGCGACCGAGGCACCCGTGAACGCGACGACGACCCCTGCCACGACGACTCCCGTCGCCGAGACCGCATCGCCGAGCATGTGCAGATAGGCACTTCGGATATTGAGGTCGTTCTTGGCGTCGCCCCTTAACCAAAGGCTGATGACCCCGTTGAGAACGACCGCCACCAGGGCCACGACGATCATCGGCCCGCTCTGGACCGGTTCGGGGACGCGCAGACGCTGGACTCCTTCCCAGAAAATGTAAAGGGCGATGACCACCAGCGAGACGGCGTTGACCAACGCGGCGAGGATGCCGACCCGGTGGTAGCCGAATGTCTGTTTGGCGTCGGCGGGCCGCCGCGCCATCCTCAGGGCATACCAAGACAAAATGAGGGCCAGGGCGTCCGCGAAATTGTGGCCCGCGTCCGAAAGCAGCGCCAAGCTGTGGGAGAAGTAGCCTGCAACCGCCTCGCCCAATACGAACACGAGGGTCAGGACTGTTGACATTGCCAGTCGTCGGCCGCTCTCGGCCCCGTCGGTCGCATGACTGTGTGACATCCCGGAATCCTCTCCTTCGGTTCAGGGTAAAACCCGCTGACCCACGGCCGTATTGAGCCTGAGCATGCTGCGGCGGTGGCGAAGGAGGGCGTCTCGGTACTGCCGGACGACCTCGTTGTAGTCGCGCTGGGCGTTGAGATAGGTAACGATGTTCTCCTGCCCCTGGGTGTAGAGCGTGTACCTCTGATCGCGCAATCGCCGGGCTCGGGGCAGGATGCCGTCCTGGAGTCGCTGTACCGCGGCGTTCGTTGACGAGTATTCCAGGTACGCCCGCTCGACTTCGGAGAGCACCTGTTTTTCCAGGCCGGACAGCTCGATCTGCGTCTGGAGAACGGTGTGCTCGGCCCGGCGGATGTTCCCCTGGTTGCGGTTGAGGATCGGCAGGCTGACCAACGCCCCGATGCCCCAGGATGTCGCGCTCTTCTCATCGACAGGCGCGTTGTTGCGGAAGCCGTACGGCGTGTAGAGCACGAAGACGTCCGGGAACCGCTCGGCCCGCTGGAGCGTCACGTCCGCCATCGCTCGACGCACCCCGAGCCGGTATGAAACGACGTCGGGACGCACGCACAGGGCGAGCCGGCCCAGGTCGTCGGGCGGCGGCGGGGGTGCGTTCTCGTCACGGGCCGACCCGCGCACCTCCAGCCGGTCGGCCTCGGCGGGCGGAACGTCGAGCAAGATGGCCAGGGCCTTTTTCGCCTGCCGGTGCGCCGCCTCCGCTTGCTCAAGTCCGACTTCGGCGGTGTCGCGCTGGATCGCGGCCCCCTCGACCTCGGTCTCGGCCACGATCTGTTTCTGGAACTGCTCCTTCGTCGTCTTCAAAACGGCGTCGAGCCCGTCGAGGCTTGCCCGTGCGTACCGGACCGCCTGGCGTGCGTCCAGGACGTCGACGAAGGCCGTGTACAGGTTGTCGATCTCCAGCCGCACCGCGTCCTGGTATTGCGCCTCCAGCACCCTCTGGGCTTGCTGGGCGACCATCACCCTGACGAGGCGCTTGCGGTTGACGTCCACGGGCTGGATGAGGACGACCGAGTAGCTGTTCTCGCCGGGTCGCTGCCGGG
>JAYUFP010000653.1:0-4454 GCA_043738665.1 Isosphaeraceae bacterium | reverse complement strand
CCCTCTTTGAGGTAAAACCATCGACCGGAGAGCCGTATGCGGGAGATCCGCCTGTACGGTTCGGAGGGAGGGGAGGCCCAAGCCAATGGGCCTTCCCTACCCCTATCGTCTTGGACGCTCCGCGTCGTCTGATGCCGAACAATGCGGACGCAGAGAGGTTGTGAATTTTTTATCGCTCGGGTCCGCTATTGAGTCTCGGATTATCGATGACGGCCTTCGGCCACGATTCGAGACTCGACAGCGGTATCGAAAACGTGTACGTCTGACCGTGTCGGACAATCGTCGTATAAAAAATTCACAACCTCAGAGCGTCCAGGACGGCATTCCCACGGGGACCGTGTGAACGAGTGTTTTCTCGGTCATCGGTCATCGGTCATTCGCCATTCGCCATTCGCCATTCCCCCATCCGTCAGGTCTGCGGCGGCGAGAGCGGCTCGGTGAGGGGTCCAGTCGGCCGGAAGTTGGAGAGCACAGTCACTCCGTTTCGCATTCCCGGCGTTCTCGAGGTCGAGACGATCACGTCATTGATCCGCGACGCGGCGGGGATCTTGAGGTGGGCTAACGGGTAGCCGATGATCGTCGAGTCGGTCAGCGAGTGGATCTTGACCAGGTTCGTGTTGCCCAGGCCGTTAAAGACCATGCCGGTGGCGTCCGTGGCTCGGAACGACTGGGTGTTGCCGTTGATGTCCACCAGGGCCGCGCCATCAAGGCCGGGGCGGAACGTTCCGGTGATCGCCGAGAGTAAATTCGGGGTGTTGTTCAACGTCACCGACGTCACCTTGGCGAAGTTCGACGGGCTATATAGCGTGATCGTGTTCGTGCCCGGCAGGGTGAGGGCGTTGGTGGTGTTTAGGGCGAGGTTCAGGTCGATGTTGGCGAAGGCGTCGGAGGGGTTCGTGACGGACGCCGGGGGGGCGGGAATTCCGCCGTCGGGGCCGGAGGGGGTCGTCACGCCGCCGAGTCCCGTGAAGGCGTTGCGGGCGGCCTCGGTGAAGGCCACCGTGCCCGCCTTGGGGCCGGGGCTGAGGGAGGCCACGCCGCGCTGGTTCTGATTGGGCTGATAGGGGTCGAAGAAGCCTCCGCCCGCGGTGTACAGGGTGCTTGATCCGGGGATGCTCGCGAACCCGCCGGAGAGGCCGAAGGCGCGGGCCGACGCGTAAGGCAAAGTCGGGTTCCCGGCCGCGTCCTTGGCGATCACGGCGACCCCCGAGTTCAGGCTCTCCGTCAGGTTGATCGCGACGATCCTGCCCAGGCTCGTGGCGTTCCCCGCGGTGCCGACCACCGTGAACGAGTCGACCACGCCGATGTGGCTGGGGAGGTTCGTGGGGTCGGTGAAGATCGGGGTCAGGTCGGGACTTGTCGACAGCGAGAAATGGCCTGCGGGTGCGCCCGTGACGGCGTCGTACGCCCAGACGTGCGTGCCGTTGTTGACCAGGACGACCTGCTCGGTCCCCTTGCGTCCCAGCGACGCCCCCGCGTTAGCCGCCGCGCCCGTGCGGATGGCGTTGAGGATGCCGCCGCCGGGCACGGGGTTCCCCGTGGTGACCCCGTTCGCGTCGGTCGTGATGTTGTAGCGGACCAGAGAGTTGCTCGCCGCGTTGTAGCCGAAGATCTGCGGGATGTAGCCGAATTTCTGTGGGTTCCCCAGCCCCGGCGGCAGGGTCGCCGGGCCGTTGACGTGGGTGATCGTGACGACGACCCCCGCGGGGGCCGGCGGCGCTCCCGGATCCTTCACGATCGAGTTCGCCGACAACACGGGAGAGGCGAACAGGTTCGTGCCCGGGATGAACGTGCCCCCCACGTTGGTAAGCGTCTGCCCCGCCGCGACGTCGAGCGCGAACGCCACCGTCACGCCGTTTTCCGACGTGCTGCCGGTGGTGGTCGACCCGTTCAAAAGGGCCGCGGGCAGCTCGCGGAGGTGGACCTGAGTGCGCCCGGCGACCGAGTTCAGGAAGAAAATGTGGACGCCGCCGGTGAGGTTCACCTGGCCGCCCGCGACGAGGTCGAAATCTTTGAGGTTAACCACGTTGAGCAGACTGCTGCCGACGCCGCTCAGGCTCGTGACGGGGAGCCCGGAGTGCTTCAGAAGCTTGATCGGGGCGTGGCCGTCGCCGCCGACAATCTTGCCGATGATGCCCGACTGCGCCGTCGTCCCCGAGAATTCCAGGTCGAGCACGCCGGTGGAGTCGAGCTTTGATCCGGCGAGCGTACCGCTGCCGTAGAGATTGATCGTGACGTGCCCGCCGCTGGAGCTGGTGTAGTCGAGCTCTTTCAGTGGTGTGGTCGCGGCGGCGGCCGTGGCCTGTGCCGACACGCTCCCGCCCGGATTCGCGGTCGTGCTCAACAAAGCGCGGCTTTCCAGGTTCTCGACCTTCGGCCGGGTCTTCCTCGCCACGCGCAAATTCGTGCCAACGCTCATCGGTATCCTCCCCGCGCCCTTTGGAATGGGTGCCGAATCCTTCGGCAAAGAAGGCACGTAAGCCCTCGGCGAAACCCCCGAACCGATCCCTTTCAGTTTCGACAGTCGCTTCCCCCGACATCACCGAACATCCCCGTTTTCCCATAACGTCGGAGAATCTGGAGCAGATTGCCGTAATTCGGGTAAAATGGACAATTTGTTTTATAGAATGAGTCGCGAATCCGCGTGCTTCGGCCTCGTTCCCACGTTCCCCGTGGGAATGCCTTCCGGGACGCTCCGCGTCCCCTTCGTCACCGCAAGACGACGTGGAGCATTGGAGACGGCATTTCTATGGGGACCCAAGAGGATTGCATAGTCCGACGTTAACCCTTCTCCCCCCGGGAGAAGGTGCCGCGAAGCGGCGGATGAGGGGTCTTTTGATTGACGCCACGACCCGGGGACCCTCATCCGGCCTACGGCCACCTTCTCCCGGGGGGAGAAGGACGGACTTTGCAATCCTCCTGTATGGGGACCGCGGGCGCGAGTCGCATGCTTGCGTCGTCTGTAGATTGGGGTCGTTTTTCGAACGCCGGAACCTTGTAATTTTCCCCGTGGCCTGCTCATAACCTCTGGCAAGCGGAGGTGATGGCCGTTACACTCGGGCGAAAACTCGCCGGCCGTCGTTTGCCGCGAGGGTGGGGGTCGTGCCTACTTTTTCGGGCCTCACCAAGGATCGGAACCACACCTGATGCGTTGAAGGAGACTCATGGTGCGCCGCTTCGCCATGCTCGCGCTGTTGCTGTCGTCGTTCCTTGTCCTGAACGGAACCTCGAACGTCTTCGCCCAGGTCACCAAAACGGGTGAGAGGGTTACCAAGGGCGAAGAGCCCAAGAAGGACGGAGTCAAAACAGAGGTTCCCAAGGCCGAGGAGCCCAAGAAGGCTGAAGAGCCCAAGAAAGAAGAGCCCCTGCCGCCGATCCCTCCCGAAGTCGAGAAGAAGCTACAGGCCGCCCGCAAGGCCGTGGCCGAGGCGATCGTCGCGGCGGAAGACGCCGGCCTGGTGAAGAGCTCGATCAGCCCGCCGCCGATCCTCGACATCCTCATTACCGGCCGAGCCACCGACGAAGCCGCCCTGAAGGCCCGAACCGGGGTCAGCCCCGAGGTCTTCGGCGCGTGGTTCTCCGGCTTCGGCAAGACCGAAGGCATCACCGCCCAGAGCGACGTCCGCATCATCCCCCCCTCCGGCGGTCTGAAAGCCTGGTACGAACAGCGCAACGAATTCCTCGTCCGCGAGATCGAAGCCGCCCGCAAAGCCCGAGGCCCCGCCCCCAAGCCGGCGGAAGTGAAAACGGCCGAGCCCAAGAAAGAAGAAGTGAAGAAGGAAGAGCCCAAGAAAGAAGAAGTGAAGAAGGAAGAGCCCAAGAAAGAAGAGCCCAAGAAAGAGGAAGTGAAGAAGGACGCGCCCAAGGCTGACGAGAAGAAGGCCGACGCGCCCAAGGCTGACGAGAAGAAGGCCGACGCGCCCAAGGCTGACGAGAAGAAGGCCGACGAGAAGAAGTGATCTGACCCGAGCGTCCGTCCGTCGCAACTCGCCTGGCCTTCCGCGAATCGATCCGCCTCCCGCCGTTCCCATCGAGGGTCGGCTTCGGAGGCGGATTTTCCGTCTGGTCGTCGGATGGTTCATGGCGGATTCCGGAGGACGGATTCCGGAGGACGGATTCCGGAGGAGAGGGTTTGTCCTCGTCCCCACGCTCTGCGTGCGAATGCCGTCTTCGACGCTCTGCGTCGCGTTCTGCCAGAAAACACGGACGCGGAGCGTCCAGGACGGCATTCCCACGCAGAGCGTGGGAACGAGTGATGGCGAATGCCGGGTAAGAGGTCTGTCTCGCCAGGTTTTGTGCATTTTCATCCGGAATCGGTCATCCGTCGTCCGCCATCCGGAATCGGTCATCTCGAATCCGCCATCGGTCATCGGTCATCGGTCATCGGTCATCGGTCATCGGTCATCGGTCATCGGTCATCGGTCATCGGTCATCGGTCATCGGTCATCGGTCAT
>JAYUFP010000652.1:0-13143 GCA_043738665.1 Isosphaeraceae bacterium | reverse complement strand
CGTCTGCGAGTCGATTAGATACAGGTGGTTCCAGCCGTCGCGTTCCGACATCCAAAGAATTTCATTCGAGCCGTCGAGATACGCCGCGAGACGCTTGTGGTTGTAATCGACGAACGTCTTGCTCGTCTCGTCGATCAACGCACTCGCCGCGCCCGTTTTCGAATCGACGGCGACGATCCGCAGAACCTGATGCCCGCGCTGGTTGTACCCGAACGTGAACCGGGAGGAATCGGAAGCCCAACGGACTTCGTTGATCTCCCACGGATTCGGGAAGAGCGAATCGACGACAGGGATTTCCTTCTTGTCGATGACTTCGAAAAGGTGCGGCTTCGTGACCGGCATCCTGTCGCCGGGCTTCATATAATCCATCGTGTGGAGCATCGGCTGGAGCCGACCTTTCGGCGACGATTCCACGAGGTGGACCCTGTGGTCCTCACCTTTCGCGGTCCGCAGAGCGACTAGCTTTGAGGAGTCGGGCGACCAGAGCACCCCCCCTTCGTAACCGTCTTCCGCGTTGCCTTCCTCGCTGAGGCGGGTCTCTTTTTTGGTTTCCTTCTCCACGAGGATGAGGTTGTGGTCGCGGATGATGACCGACCACTTGCCGTCGGGAGAATTCTCGGCCCGCCGCCCGTTCGCCCGGTTGCCGCCGACTCGAGTCGGTGTCTGTGGAAGGTTGCTGAAGGCCGGGTCGGGTTTGGGTTCTTCGGCAGGTTGGAGAACGTCGGTGACGGGGTCGTAGCGCCACCCCTTGCCGTCCGCGGAGAATCCGACCGAGCCGTCTTCGCCGATGGCAATCCGATCGAAGGGCAGTCGTCCCTTCTCGATCGTCTTACCCGTGGCCTTACCGAGCGTCGCCGCGAGTTTGAACGTATCAAACGCCGGCCGACGCTGGCCGCGGGCGAGGTCGACCACAATGTATTCGCGCTCGCCGTTTGCCAGGTCGTTGCGATACCAGGCGTGTGTCTTTCCCGCCGCGAAGAGTTTGACGTCGGCCCGAAAGACCTTGTCGCGTGTGCGGTTCAAGACTGAGTCGGCGCGCCGATAGTCGGCCTCGGTCACATCGGCCGAGGCGCCGGACACGACGCCCAGTAACAGGGCGCATGTCATCGCACTCAGGGGTCTTCGCGTCGTCATGGGGCGGGCCTTTGGAAGTCTCACGGGCGGGAGTCGTTGCGGGTCGGCGTTTCGGGCCTCAAGAATAGGCCAAACGACGCGCTTTCGCCATGTGTCTTCACGCGATCAGGGCGGCTTCGACGACCAGCCCCGGCCCGAATCCGAGCGCCACGCAGGGGCGCTCCGCGCCCCGCCGCATCAGGCGGTCGATGAGGAACAGGATCGTCGGCGACGAGATGTTGCCGAACCCCGAAAGCACTTCGCGGGCGTCGGCCATCGTGTCCTTTTTGAGGCCGAGAGTCGTCCGAACCGCGTCGAGGATGCGCGGACCTCCGGGGTGGACCGCCCATGAGCCGACAGTCTCGATCGTCAATCCGTGTCGGGCGAGCCACCCACGCATCCAACGCGCGAGATGCGTCTCGATCAACGAGGGAACTTCCGGCGAGAGGGTCATTTCAAAGCCGTGGTCGCCGATCTTCCACGTCATGGCATCGGGCGAGTTCGGGATCACGTACGAGCCGTTCGCCACGACCGACCACGAACCGGGCGCGACTTCTTCCGATGGCGCGGCCACGAGCGCCGCGGAGCCGTCGGCGAACAGGGCGTTGGTCACGGCCTGGCCGGCGTCACCGCCGAATCGAAAGTGTAGGCTGCACAGTTCCGCCGCGCAGAGGAGGATTCGAGAACCCGGCTCGCTCCCGGCGATCGCCCTCGCGACACGGAGCCCGTTGAGTGCCCCGTGGCATCCCATGAATCCGACGTGGGTGCGCTGGATCGACGGGCTGAGATTCAGATCGCGAATCAAGCCGAGGTCGAACCCGGGCGCCGAAAAGCCGGTGCATGAAACTGTGATCAAGTGAGTAAACGTCGTCGGATCAACGCCCGAGCGCTCGACCGCCTCGGTCGCCGCTTGCAAGGCCATGGGTCCGACTTTTTCCTCGTAGCGGTTCATCCGCCAGGCGGTAGAAGGGCCCTTGGCCGATCCGGAGACCGGTTCCGGGACGGCCTCGCCTTCGTCGAGCATGGCGACGTGCCGGCGTGTCACGCCGGTCAACCCGTAGAGGATCGAGAGCTTGGCCGCCTCGGCCTCGGAATGCCCGGCGACGGCGCTGGTCATTTCCGCGGCCCTGGACTGACTGATCGGCTCGGAGGGGACCGAGGTTCCAATACCGAGTATCGCCAATCCCATGTTTTAACCACCTTTAATGGACGAAAAATCGTTCAATTGTGAACATCGACAAGTCGCGGTGGCGCGTTGAGATGTCGCACGAAACGCCGCGCGAACGCAGGCCGATTCGCGAGCACCGCGAACCCGACGCGGACCAGCAGGGGTCGACGCAACACCCCCGCCACGAACCGGCACGCCCGCTGCCGACTGGCGATCAGGCGTTGATGCGTCTCCGTCCATTCCTTGGGCAACGCCGGGTTCCACCGCTCGATGGCCCGTAGCGCGAGTGGCGCAACGGCTAGCCCTGCCGCGAGTGCCCAGGCCATCCCTTCGCCTGTGAAGGGTTCGACATAACCGACCGCGTCGCCGACGAGGAAAAGCCGCTCCGAACCCGCGACCCGTGCTCGCCGGGTGAGTCCCGCGGTCCCTTGCCAGCGGGCCGATTGGAGCCCGGGAACCTTGGAAAACCCCGCCTCGTCGAGAACCGCCGCCGCCGCGGCTGCCGGGGCTCCGAGCGTCCGAAGCCAGTCCCGCTCGAAGGCCGCCGCGACGTTCAGGCTGCCATCCTCGACCCGGACCAACCCGACGTATCCGTAACGCCCGACCGCCATGCTGAGCGTTCCCGGTTCGAACCCTTCCGGCATGTCTTCGACGACACAGCCGGCCCCCATGCGCGACCCAAGGACGGCGTCGGTCTGAACTTCCGGCTCATCTCGGATGCACTGTTGCCCGAGCCCGGCCGCGACGACGACCACCTTCGCCGCGATCGAGACCGTTACGCGGTTATGGGTCAACTCGACGCGTCGCGCGGAATTTAGCACGGGCAACACCGTCGCCTGAGTCTCGTTCAAGACGCAGACGCCGGCATCTCGCGCTCGCTCCGAAAGTTCGGAATCCATACTCGCCCGAGAGAGGGCCATGCCCACCGGAAGCGGGAGTCGGACCGCTCTTCCCCTGTGCCGAAGATCAAACGATTCGAGGGGGATGGCCCCGAGTTTCGCGGTCAGACTTCCCAGTCCCACCGCGTCGAGTACGGCAAGCCCCCGGCCGTTGAGGCAGGCGCCGCAGACCTTCCAGCGCGGGAACGCGCGCCGCTCGACAAGGAGCACACGGGCGCCCCCGAGCGCGATTTGTCGCGCGGCGAGCGATCCCGCGGGCCCCGCTCCGATCACGATGGCGTCCCAGGTCGTGCTCGCGGCGCATTCGAAATCCGTCATGGCCGCTCCCACGAGAGGAGAAACCTCGCCGGCCACCGTTTCACAACCTTTGCCCCGATAAGCCCCGCACGGCGAGCGAGGTCGAGGGCCTCGTCCGGAGTGAACGCCGCGGCGACCGACGCCGGGCCGTCGTTGTGAACCACGTACGACCGGCTCAGGATGCGGCACCCGAGCCATGCGAGGTCGTATCCGAAGCGAGTCCGCGAAAGGTCATTCACAAGGACGAGCCGTCCCGCCGCCGTCATCATCTTGCCCAGCAACAGCACGGCGTCTTCGGGTTCGAGATGATGGAGGAAAAGCGAACAGCAAACGACGTGATATCCTTCCGGGATTGGGTCGCGGAGCGCATCGAGCTCGAAAAACTTGACTCCCGCATGACGTTCGGAAGCCAGATTCACGGCGGTCGGGCTGATGTCACAACCCTCAACAAAAACGTCGATCGCGGTCGGCACGCATCGATTTGCCAGTGCCGCGGTCACGTCTCCCCCTCCGCACGCGATGTCGAGGACGCGAATCGGAACGTGGGCGACGTCTCTGGCCAGCCGGGCGATCGGCGGCCAAAGAATCGAATCACTACGGCTCAGCGCGTTGATCAGTCCGAGCCCTCGCAAGGCCCGCGCATGCTCGGCCGGATTGAGCCCGGGGTCGTCCATCAGTTCATCGGTCCTGCGGCGGACCTTCAATCCGTTCACCGTCGCGGAATCCATGACGTCTCGCAATAGGCCCGCGTTCTCGGACAGTCACGGGCGAGTCTCCATCTGGGCGGCCCATCATTATTCACCCCGCCGCCGCAAAGGCACAACCGCAAACCTCGGGCCGAGATTCCCCCGTTCGGCCTGGACTGGAGCACCTCGTCCAAGATTTCGTCGTAGATCGGTCCAAGATTCATGTGATTCCGACGAATGAATTCCGGACGTCGTCTCGCCCGGGTTGGTGTGACCACTCGTTGGCAATCCGACGCCGATCCGATTAACATCATGAACCTTCGGGGTCCGTATCGGCGCTCCGTCGCGCCGGCCTGGCGCGAGGCACGCGACGGCTCACGGCGGAACAACGATCACGATGCTGTTCGACCTCAAGAACATCCGCAAGAGCTACGGACGGATCACCGCCCTGAACGACCTCTCCGTCGCCGCGCCCGAGGGAGCCGTGGGACTGCTCGGGCCGAACGGCGCGGGCAAGACCACGATGATTCGTACGCTGCTCGGCCTGATCCGGATCGACTCCGGCGAGGGACAGGTGCTCGGGCTCGACATCCGCAAGAAACCCTTGCAAGTCCGCCAGATCGTCGGGTTCGTTCCCGAGGACGAATGTTTGTTTCCAGGAGTGGAAGGCGTCGAGTTCGTCGCTTACGCCGGCGAGCTTTCCGGAATGGGAAGGACCGACGCCCTTCAGCGCGCGCACGAAGTTCTCGACTACGTCGGTCTCGGTGAGGCGCGGTATCGCAAGGTCGATTCCTACTCCACCGGAATGAAACAGCGCCTCAAGATCGCCTCGGCGATCGTCCACGACCCGAGCCTGGTGATCCTCGACGAACCGACGAACGGCATGGACCCCGCCGGGCGTATCGAGGTTCTGGAACTCACGCGTGACCTCTGCAAAAACAAAGGCGTCAACCTCCTCTTTTCGAGCCACCTGCTCGTGGACGTCGAAGCGGTTTGTGACCACGTCATTGTGCTCGGCCGCGGACGGCTCCTCGCGGAAGGGGCGATCGCCGACCTGACGCGCTCCGAACGCCCGATCTTCGAGGTCCGAGTCAAAGGCGATCTCGCGGCGTTCTCGGCATTGCTCACGACCAAAGGGTGTACTTGCGAAGATCGCGACGGCATTCTCCTCGTCGAGCTTCCGCCAGGGACGTCGCAAGAACTCCTGTGGTCGACCGCCTCGGACGCCGGAGAGCAGATCCGGTTGCTCAAGCCGTTGCGGAACACGCTCGAAGAAGTTTTCTTCAAAGCCGTATCGGAACTCGCCTGATGCCGATCTTCGACCAAGGTTATCAACACTGGCAAGGGGCGATCTCGGGGCACGCCCTGAGGTGGCTGGCGATCACCCGGCAGGGGGTTCGGCAGCAACTCCAGCGTCGGCGGACGAAGTGGCTGGTCGCCGTCTCGTTCGTCCCCGCGCTCATGCTCGCGGCGTTCCTGGTCCTGTGGGGGTTGCTCGAACAGAACTCGTCTCTCCTTCAGCCGATCATGTTTCTCGTTCAGGGACTCCCTGAAGAGATCCGATCCGGCCCGAAGGCGTATCGATCGGCCGTCTGGACGTTCGCGTTCAGCCTGTTTTTCGACTTTGAGACGTTCTTCGCAATGCTGCTGGTGCTCTCGGTCGGTCCCGACCTCGTCAGTCAGGATCTGCGGTTCAACGCGATCCCGCTTTACCTTTCCAGGCCGATCCGACGGGTCGATTACTACTTCGGCAAGCTCGGCGTGATCGCCTTTTTTCTCGCCGCGGTGGCGATCGCTCCCGCGGTGGCCGCGTATATTCTCGGACTTGCATTCAGCTTTGACCCGGGCGTGCTGAGAGACACATGGCGGTTGCTCCTTGGTTCGATCGCGTACGGCGTGGTCGTGGTGGCTTCGGCAGGGACGTTGATGCTGGCGATCTCTTCCCTGTCGAGGAATTCGCGGCTCGTCGGTGCCACGTGGGTCGGACTCTGGGTCATGAGTAACGTGACCGCGGGCGTCCTGATCACGAGTGTGAAGCAGGAGTGGTGCCCGCTTTTCTCATACACGACGAACCTGGACAAGCTGCGTGACGAGTTGCTCGACATGGCCCCGGCCCGGCAGAAATTCCTCGACCTCTGGCAGTCGGGCAGGGCGGCCGCCCAGGAGGTCGCGAGGCCTCGAATTCCATTCTTGCGAAACCGCCGTCGTCCGCCCCCGCCGCCTCCCGACCAGGCACCCCCGTTTTTGATGACGCCGGAGCATTTGCGATATCCCTGGACGTGGTCGGCCGGTGTACTCGGCGGACTGTTCGTTCTCTCGGCCTGGACACTTTCCACGCGCGTCAAGTCTCTGGACCGACTCAAGTGAACGCGACCACCAAGCCCGCCGACCCGGCAGCACTCTGGGACGCATCGACCTCGGCGATCGTCGAGTTCCGCGGCGTCTCGAAGTGGTACGGCAACGTCATCGGCGTGAACAAGCTCACGCTCGGCATCCCCGCCGGTGTGACGGGTTTGCTCGGCCCCAACGGCGCTGGAAAGAGCACATTCCTTCAACTGGCGACCGGGCAACTCCGCCCCAGCCAGGGGGAAGTGATCGTGCTCGGCCATCGCGCCTGGAACAATCCCGCGCTCAATCGTTTCATCGGTCTCTGCCCCGAGCAAGACGCGTTCTACGAGTGGATGACGGGCCGACAGTTCATCGACACCTGTGCAAGACTCGACGGCATGTCGAGCCGCGAGGCGGCGGAGGCGACGGCGAAGGTTCTCGACGAAGTCGGCATGACGGAACACGCCGACCGCGCCTTGGGCGGGTATTCCAAGGGGATGCGTCAACGGACGAAGATCGCGCAGGCCCTCGTCCACGACCCGCTCGTCCTCTTCCTCGACGAGCCCTTGACCGGCACGGACCCCCTTGCGCGCCGGGATTTGATCGCGATCATCCGGCGCCTCGGTGCGTCCGGAAAAAGCGTTGTACTTTCCAGCCATGTTTTGCACGAGGTCGAGTCCGTAACGCCCCATGTGATCTTGATCAATCACGGCAGGCTCGTCGCCGAGGGGAACGTCCGCGAGATCCGCGACCTGATCGACGGCCACCCGCACAGGATCGCGATCAAGAGTGAGAACGACCGTTCGCTCGCCGCGAAACTCGTCGTTTTCGAGGACGTCGTCGGCGTCGAACTCGCACGCGCCGGGGGCGGAATCCTCGTGGAAACCCGTTCGCCGGACGCCTTCTACGCAAGACTTTCAAAGCTCGCCCTGGAACCCGGCACCGCCATCGAACAGGTCGAGTCCCAGGACGACAACCTTGACGCCGTCTTCCGCTACCTGGTGAACTCATGACCCCTTCCACCGCCGTGCCCCTGGAACTCCCAGTGCGACTCTCGCACAGCTTCCGCTTCTCGGCGTGGTGGACCCTCTTCCAAATTTCGGTCCGCCAGTTCATCCGGGGGAAGCGGCTGCTCGTCCTCGCCCTGATCTTCGCCCTGCCGACCGGCCTGGCCTCGCTGGCGCGTTACTACAACGTGTCGAATCCGAATCTGGTCCGCCAGCTCGAAGAATCGATGATCTTTTACATGATTCCTCAGGCGCTGGTCCCATTGACGGCGCTGGTGTTGGCTTCGGGCATGATCCGCGACGAAGTGGAAGGGCAGACGATCACCTATTTGCTGATCCGCCCGATCCCCAGGCCCGGGATCTACCTGGCGAAGCTGCTCGCCGCCTGGGTGGTGGCGGCGGGCCTGACCTTGGTCTTCACGACCACGGCGCTGACGGCCGTCTACTGGGGAGAGGACGGTCTTTGGGGCACGATCATCCCCGGCCATGCCTTGCGCGTCTCCGCGTTATCGGCGCTCTCCTTACTGGTCTACATCTCGCTCTTCGGCGGCCTGAGCCTGATCTTTCGCTGGGTCTTGCCGATGGGCGTGGCGTACATCGTCGTATTCGAAGGCTTTTGCGCGAATATTGATTTTGCCGTTCGTCGGGTGACGGTCCTCTGGTACGTCCGGATCTTGGCGGAGCGCTGGTTCGGCCTGCACGTCACGCTCTGGGGGATCAATCTCGAAGAAGCGCCCAGCGGCATCGAGGCGCTGGTCACGTTGGCGACCGCCGCGCTGGTGATGGCCCTGGCGGCGGCGTGGCTGTTCGGGCGACGGGAGTTGCGAGTCAAGACTCCCGACGGTTCCTGAAAACGCTCCGGGAGCGCGACGCTCCCGCCGCGCCGTGGGAGACGATGAATCCGGCCCCGCGGGAGCCTTGCACTCCCAGGGGACGTTTGTTTATCGCGGTCGTTCCTGCCTCAACTCATTCAAGAGTTTCACCGCCGCATCGGTCACCTTCTCCCCCGATCCCTCCGCGCAACGCGCGCTTATAACTTCATAATTTCCCTGGGCATAAGCTCGTCTTGAAGGGATATAGCCGATCGACCCGTTGGCAAGCTCGGCGATGATCGTATCGCGGAACGGGCTGTCTTGCTTGATCCGAAGTCCCAGTTCCACAAAGATTTCGCCGGGGAGCGAGACCCACGCAGTGTCTTCTCCAACGGCGATCACCTGAACCTCGACCTCCTGAGGCTTCCCCTCACGCGCGGCGACGTCGAGGACTTTGTACGCCCAGACGGCCTCAAGAAACGTCGGCGTCTTGCCCTTCTCCGCTGCCTGATGCCGCGCCGCGATGTCCTTGGCTCTCTCGACGTCTCCGGAAGCCAGGACCGGAAGATCGAGTGGGACGATCACACTCTTCGACCGAACCGAGCCCGATTCCGAAGCTTTAAGCTTCGGCCAGGTTCGAAGCACCTCGCCCGCGAGAATGACTCCCATCCGCGCGGCGTTGTCGAATCCGCCCTGCTTCTCTGCCCAGTTGACGTCAATGTGATTGATGTCGCCGCAGCACCCCGCGGTGAACATCGTGACCATCTCCGGGCCTTTGAACAGCGCGATCGACTGCGCAAGGGTCGCCGGCATGTCGGCGGAGAACTTCAGGCCGCCGACGTTGTCGAGGTGTACCGCGTAATTCACGTACGTGGCCAGCGGCTTCCCGTCGGGAGTCGCGAAATAGACCACGGGGACGTCGGGATCGATGACTCCGGCGGGCTTGACGATCTTCGGGTTGAGCTTGCCGGGGTTCCATGCCACGGTGCCGTCGGTCATATGAAAACGTCGGTTGAAGGCGATCGACGACTCGCTCCCGTGGGCGGCGAAGACCTTCGCCGCGACGAGTCGGTCGTTCGCCTGCTTGATCGCCTGGGCGATCTTCGCCGGGAGCCCCTCGCGATACATCGTCGAGAGGTCGGAATTTCCCCCGACGGCGACTTCCCGGATGCCCCGGCCTTTCAGCACGGGGCCGGTGTGCGCATGAGTCGCACTGATCATGATCGCGCCGCCGGGGATTCCCGTCGCCTCTTCGGCGAGCTTGCGGGCGTCGATGACGAGGTCACGAGTCGTGCTGATCAGGTCGAGGGCCACGAGCGCGGCTTTTTTTCCATCCGATTCGATGACGATGGCCTTGGCGATGAGGTCGTCGTGGACGCCTTCGGCGGCCCTCGGCGAGTAATACCCGGCCATCGGGGTCCCTGTGACCGGCGTGATCACGACGGATGATGCTCCCACGCGGAGTTCCCCGGCATGGGACGTCGCGGTCGCAATTCCGAGAAGTGTAAAAAGGGAGATCAGTCGCATCATATTGACACTCGGGCGAAAAATGACGGAAATTTGAATCGACGGTTCACCGGCCTGGTATTGTAGCCCCGCCTCCGCGCTCTCGAAACGGAGTTCCGTCTCGGTTACCTTGAACGACTCAGCCACCCGTGGAAACGACCGTCAAAGGGGGAATCGATGAGGCTTCGCACGCTCACCTTGAGTCTGACACTCCTCGTTACAACGGCCCTTCGGGCCACCGCGGCCGACCCGATCACCGTCGATCTCTGGCCGGGTGCCGCCCCCGGCGAAACCGGGAACGTGGGCGAGGAAAAGCTCACCAAGCGACCGGGGACCGAGGTCGTGACCTCGATCACGAACGTGACGAAGCCGACGTTGACCGTGTATCGACCGTCGGCGGATATCGCTCAGCAAGTGGCCGTCGTCGTCTGCCCGGGCGGCGGTTACAACAACCTCGCGTGGGACCACGAAGGGGATCAGGTCGGCCGCTGGCTGAACAGCCTGGGCGTGACGGCCGCCGTTCTGAAGTATCGGGTTCCTCGAAGGCCGGGGTCGCCGCGCGGCGAGCCGCCGGTGCAGGCCTTGATCGACGCCCAGCGCGCCTTGAGCCTGGTCCGTGAAAAAGCCTCGGATTGGGGCGTCGATCCCAAGAAAGTCGGCATGCTTGGATTCTCGGCCGGTGGGCACCTGACCGCGTGGGCCGCGACCAACTTCGACAAGCGCGCCTATGAAAGCATGGATCCCGCCGATAAGCAAAGCTGCCGTCCCGATTTCGCCGTGATGATCTATGCCGGCGGCGTTCTCAAGCGGGGCACGACGGAGATTTCTCCGGAGATCCATTTCAACTCGCAAACGCCCCCGTGCTTTTTCGCGCACGCCGGAGACGACCGACCGGAGAGCAGCATCATGATGTACCTCGCCCTGAAGGCGGCGGGAGTACCCGGCGAACTCCACATTTACGCATCGGGCGGCCACGGGTTCGGGCTGCGTCCCACCGGCAAGCCGAGCGCGACCTGGCCGACGCGTTGCGAGGAGTGGCTCCGCGACCAGAAGATCCTGGGACCGGCCAAGCCCCATCAGACGTGAGCCCGGATTGACCCGGACCCCCCGATCGACGAAGATCGATCGGGTTGAAGTGATGCTGAGCTTAGGAAAGATCTAAATGATGACGTGTCGGACCCCGACGCGCCGGGCGTTTCTCCGGGTCGGAACGCTGGGGGCGCTCGGGCTTTCTCTTGGCGACTTGCTCGCGATGCGTGCCGCCGCGCGCGAGCCTTCGCCCCCGGCACGCGCCGTCATCGTGCTCTGGCTCTGGGGAGGGCCGAGCCACCTCGACACGTTCGACATGAAGCCCGACGCCCCCCTCGAATACCGGGGGCCTTTCGAGCCGATCCCCACCAACGTGCCGGGAATTCAGATCTGTGAATTACTCCCCCAACTCGCCAAACAGGCCGACAAGTATGCCTTGATCCGGTCGCTTCACCACGAGTCGAACGACCACAACGTTGCCGGAACGATTGCCTTGACCGGCAGTATCGCGGGTTCGGTGGGGCCTGGGGGCGTGAAGAACACGGAGGTGATGCGCCCCAGTACAGGCGCGATCGTGGGGCGACTCCACAAAGGAACCGGTCGCGCGGGCGAGTTGCCCCCTTATGTGATTCTGGGTAACCCTTTACACCAGGCGTTGAAGCGAGCCATCGGCGAAGGCGGAGGAGTTCTCGGCACGGCTTATGATCCGTTCCGGCTCGATTACGAGCCGGGGGTCGGGCTCAAGCTGCCGGACGTGAATTTGCCTGAAGGCGTGACCGCGTCGCGGCTCTCGGCACGCTGGGATCTGCTGAACCGGCTCGATGATCCGTCGTCGAGCGCCCCTGGCCATGCACGGTTGCGACGTTACTACGACCTCGCCCATTCGATGATCTCTTCGCGAGAAAGCCTCGAATCGTTGGATGTGGGCCGAGAGCCGGCGAAGGTCCGAGACGCGTACGGACCGCACCGGTTCGGCCAGTGTTGTTTGATCGCGAGGCGGCTGGTCGAGTCGGGGATTCCGTTCGTTCAGGTGAACTGGTCCACGCATGTGGAAGGCCCCGAGGACGCGGGCGACGGCGGCTGGGACATGCACGACCGCTATTTCCAGATCATGCAAGACCGCCACGGCTGGATGTTCGACCGGGCACTCTCCGCGCTTCTGGAGGATCTCCACCAGCGCGGCTTGCTGGAATCAACATTGGTCGTGGCGGTCGGCGAGTTCGGGCGGACGCCGAAAATTAACGACAGGGCAGGTCGCGACCACTGGAACCCGTGTTACTCGGCACTCATGGCGGGCGGGGGAGTGCGCGGGGGTCGGGTCGTGGGAGCATCCGACGCCCGAGCCGAACACCCTGTCGACCGCCCTTGCACCCCGGCCGACTTGGGGGCGACGATCCTCTCGCGATTGGGGTTCACGGCGTCGGACCTGACGGGGATCGGCCTGAATCCGCAGGGGCAGGCGATTGAAGACCTGTTCTGAGGGTCTATCCGCAAACGTATCTGTCGCCTGGCTTGAAGTTACGTCGCATTGGCAGAGTCCGATTAGTCGGATTTCGTTGAATAAGTAATGGGCTTTCAGTTAGATGATCGTTTTTTGATGTGATGGAACCCCTTTGCCGGACTGAGGAAGGTTATCGGATAGACTCTAAGAGTTACGAGAGACTACGCCTGATTGGACAAGGTGATCCAAGAAGTATTCTCAAATGAATCCTTACGAACAGCCCGCCGCGGAACTCCGACCGGAGGGTTCCAAGCCGGTTCGGCGAAACAGCGCACTTATTAGTATAATAGCGATTGTGTCGGTCATGGTAATCATTGGGAGCATGTTCTACTTCGTCGTTCCTAAGTTCGCGGCCATCTACAAGGATTTTGGGGTTCCGTTACCTCGAATCACGATTGTCGCGATCGAGTTGGCCCATCTTGTCGTCATGTTTTGGCCCGTCTTCGTGATCGGTCTCGCTCTGATGATGTGGGGCGTGGTCCGTTCGAATCCGGCCGGGGAAGGCGACCCGAAATCTCGGCGGTATTCCAGGATATCCTCGATCTTGCTCTGGATTCTGCTTCCCGGCTCGATGGCGTTCCTCGTCGTTGCGTTGGCCATCCCACTGCTGACATTGCTGACCAAGCTTTCGGGATGACGTCATGCCCTCCGCGACCTGGTCTCGATCGTTGCTGACATTTTCCGTCGCCGCCTTGGCGATGGTCTCAGGCTCTCCCGGTCGCTTGACCACGGATTCCCTCGACAAACAGCGTCCAGTCTGGTCGCCCGACGGCTCCAAACTCCTTTTCGCCCGGCAC
>JAYUFP010000651.1:0-4471 GCA_043738665.1 Isosphaeraceae bacterium | reverse complement strand
CTCCAGCGGGCGTCGCTAAAAGCGAAGGCCATCGTCCCGTTGGCGAAGACCTTGATCTCCTGCGAAGGGGTCAGGACGAGGCAGACGTGGCCGCCCGTCCGCGTCGCTTTGGCGTGGCTCAGGTACGCGCGCGGGCAGGGGTCGAGCGGCGGCTCGACGCCTTGGGTCTGGTCGGCCCAATGGTGGATGTCCACCGCGCGGGAGAGTTCGCCTTGCTTGTCGACGAGGAAAACCGTCCGGATTCCGTCACAGAGCCGGTGAAAGCCTTTGATCGCCGTGAGCCGCGTGTTGAAACGCGGGGCGCCCTCGGGATTGATCCGCTCGGGTGAAGCCGGGTCGTTTTCCGTGCCGAGAAGCAAGGCCCCGGTCGAGACGCGACGGTTCTCGTAAGTCGATAAGGCGGCGACCCGGAGCGCCTCGAGTGCGGCGGGGACGCGATAGGGTTCAACCGGATCGAGAAAGTCGGCGACGATCAAATCTTCGAGCACGTAGTGAAACCGATCGATCCGGTGAGCGACTTCAGGGTCGAAAAGTCCGCGGAACCGGAGGTCGAGCGCACGCAAAACGGTGTGGACGAGGACTCGCTCCGAAGGGAGGAACGGCGTCGGGCTTCCCGGCTGGAACATGTAGCGGGTTTTGAACCACTCGACGACGATGCCGAAGCCGTCGGGGTCTTCCTCGATCTGATAGTTTTGCTGGAACGGGGAGCCGTCCCACTCGATGAAGCTACGGTCGCCGTGGACGTCGAGCGCGGCGTCGGGGAAGAAATGTTCGAGGCTCCGCCTCAGAAACATCTGATAGAGGCCGACGACTTTCGAGATCGGCCCGCTCTGGCGGTCGCCGAGGATGCCTCGGTCCACGATCATGCGACTCGGCTCCCGCTCCATGCGCGTGGACGTCGCCCTCGTCCGTTCCAGCATCTCGCCCGCCGACATCGGCACGCCTCCGTTTGTTGCCGATATTCTACCGAGCCAGGCCAGTCCTTCGAACCGTACGCACGATTCAACGAATCGGTTCGGAGTCCTTCCCGGCGGCGATCCGGTTTTCAGGCTTGATGGGCGATCGACGGATCTTCGTGCCAAGGTCGTCGAATGGAAATGCGAACCGTTGCCGGACGCACCGGAAAAGCTGCACGTTCCGCAACGGTGCCCCGGCGCGGACCACGTCAAAGGTGCCGATCGGCTCCATCCGCTGGAACCACTTGGCGAACTGGGCGGGCTCGTCCGGGAGCCCGTTCACCATGACGAGAATCCCGTCTCGCCCCACCCATTCCTCGGGCTTGCTCCAGAAGGCGAAGCTGCGGGCGTCCCATGCATGATAGCAAAGTATCGGCGTCTTCGAGTCGCGAATCGAAAAGCCGAGGTGCCCGCTCTGATACCACTTGCAGGTGAACAGGAAAAGATTCGGGTCGTCGAGCAGTCCTCGATGGCGGAGTTCGTCCGAAATTGCATCCCAACCGACCATGTCCGCCGTCGGGTCGCTACCGGCCGTCACAAGGCCCAAGCCCCCCGGCCTCCCTTTCTGGAAGAATCCGGTCCGCGCCTGAAAAACGGCTCCCATCGCGATCACGATCGGGAACATCGCCAGGACGACGGCCTTGCGGCGGAATCGCGGCGGATTCATCTCAAACGACCGCGCCCAGAACTCTCCGAGCATCGGGAACAAAGGCAGGAACCCGACGAGAGTCCAGTGCGGCAGGACCGAGCGCTTGCACGCCACGGCGAGAAACGTCGCCAGCGGCAAGACGGTCAGGGCGATCAGGAATTTGTCGATCTTGCTCGCGTTCCGCTCGACGATTCGCCGACCTCGTCCGGCCAGAAGAATCACCAACCGTACCCAGAGCCAGGGAAAGAGGTAGAGAGCGGGAAGGAACATGGCCCCGAGCAATGCTTCAGGACGGAACCTCGAATCGCCGACCGCCCTTCCCGCCTGGAACAGGAAAGAGACCCATCCGTGCGAGGCATTCCAGACGATCACCGGCGAAAAAACAAGAATCCCGACCGCCGCCGCGACATACGGTCCCGGCTTCTTGAGCCAAACGCGCCCCGTCGGCTCGACGATGAGATACAAAAAGACCCCCGCCGGCAGGAAGACCGCGTGATATTTGCTGAGCATCCCGCAGCCCCAGGCCAGTCCCACGCCGATCCAGGGTCGGATCGCGCGGAAGACGCTGGGTATCGATTCCTGTTCCGCCGCGATGTCCAACGCTACGATCAGCCTCTCGAGCGTGAGCAGCCAGAAGAACAGGAGCGGACCGTCCGGAAGCGCGAACGCGCCGGCGGCCGCGGTGTGGTACGCGGAGATGTTGAGCGCGAACGCCGCGAGCAGCCCCGCGCGCTCGCCGTAAAGCCGTGAGGTCAACCGCGCCATCAGCCAGGTCGAGCCGCCGAAAAGCAGAACGAATCCGAGGCGGAGGGTGAAGACGTTGACCGTCCCACCGGCCAGGAAGATTCCCACTCTTTCGACGACGGCGAGCATCGGCGGGTGGTCGAAATAGCTCAGGTCGGGGTGAACGGCGAACAGGTAATGATAGGCTTCGTCATTTCCAGGACCGAGGCTCGCGGCCCAGAGCAGACGCAGCATCCCTGAAACGACGATCAGTCCCCAAAGTGCGCGGCGCGGTGTCATCCGTGACCTCAACTCAAGACCAGGCCGGAAATCACTTCCCGGATTTCGGCCCGTTTGGGTGCGATGGTCGTACCCGACCAGTGCGTACTGGGCATCGTCGAACCGTACTGGTCGGGTACGACCAGTGGCACCTGAAGTCCGTCCTTCGATCAACCCGCATGAAAATCGGGAAGTTAATTACGGTCGGTTCGTCAGTTCATGAAAACCCACGTCCCGCGTGGGAAACAAGGCCCCTCCGACCGGGCCGCGCGCCGATCTTACACGATCGCTCGGTTCTGGCGATGCCAACCGACCCGCAAATCGCCCCGAAAAAACGTTCGGCTTCACTTCAGTCGAGCCGCCGCGACCGCCGAGTTCAGTAAGACGCCCTCACCGCTTAACCTCTTGCGACGATTCGAACCGCCTTGCCGGGTCGGACGCCCTCTGCTATCATCCCGCGCGTCGCGGGCGACGAGGCCCGAGTCGTGGAGTCATCCCAGGGAGCGGGAGCCTCAGCCGTCATGCCGAATCAACAACGTCTCTGGATCCGGCGCGGTTTGCTGGTCGGCCTGGTCGTGATCGGGTGCCAGCAGGCATGGCGTCACGGCTGGGATTACGTCTTCGCCGAGCGGTTCGCCGTGGTCGAGCCCGGAAAGATCTATCGCGGCGCGTGGCAACAGTCCTGGCCGATGCGTCGGCTCGTGAACCAATACAAATTCAAAACGGTTCTCGCCCTCGCGCATCCCCCCAGCCATCCGCTGGCGGTCCGCGAGAAGGCGATGGCCAAGGAACTCGGGTTTAACTGGGTTCATATCCCGATCGTCGATGAACGCGGCACGGGTGATTACCGGGTCATCAACCGGCACCTCGACGAAGCCGCGGCGGTCCTTGCCGACCCGAAAAACTACCCGATCTACTTCCATTGCCATCACGGGATCAACCGGGCGTCGATGGTCCAGATGGCCTATCGGACCAAGTATTGCGGGTGGACCCTCGAACGGGCGACGAAGGAGATCGAGGAGTCTTACGGCCTGGTCGCGGCGAACCACGGACCGGACTATCGAAGCGTGGAGTCCTTCTACACGGAATGCGTGCTCCCCTTCCGTCAGGCTCGCGCACCCGCTCCCGCCCCGCCGTCCGGTCAGACAGCTCAAGCGGCGGGTGTTCGTGCGTACTGAAGCGACGTCCGCTTCGCAACTCGGAAAGAACTCCGCGCCGAGACCTTGAATGGTCGGGCCGTTGATTTACAATGTTATGTTCCGCATCGGAGCGGCTGGAGGGTCCAGCCGCTCTTCCTGCGTTGGCAAGATCGCCCGGGGTCACAGCCGGGGTTTGGGGGTTCCTCGATTGAACATTCGCCCTGCCCGGGTCGGCGACGTGTCCGCCATTCAGGACTTGATCCGCACGTTCGCAGACCGCAAGTTGATGATCCGCCGTTCGTTGGGTGAGCTTTACGAGTCGATCCGCGAGTTCCTCGTGGCGACCGACGACGACGGCAGGATTATTGGGTGCGCGGCCCTTCATGTCTTCTGGGAAGACCTTGCCGAGCTAAAATGCCTGGCGGTTTCCGAGGAGGCACACGGCCAGGGGGTAGGACGAAGGCTCGTCGAGGCGTGTTGGGACGCTTCAAGGGAGCTGGAGATCAAGACGGTCTTCACTCTCACTTACGTGCCGGCCTTCTTTGAGAAGTGCGCCTATCACACCATCGATAAGGCCGAGCTTCCGCACAAGATCTGGAACGAATGCGTGCGTTGCCCGCTCTTTCCGAATTGCAACGAGGTCGCGTTGATCCGCTCGGTCTCAAGCGAGCCGATGGGTGCTTCGGACGCCGACGAACATGTGGGAGTGAACGGACACCTGGCGG
>JAYUFP010000650.1:0-4483 GCA_043738665.1 Isosphaeraceae bacterium | reverse complement strand
GGCGGGAAAACGCCGCATTCGCTCTTTCCGATCCGTCATCAGCCATCCGTCATCAGCCATTTCCTAGCCAATTCCTTTCCGGACAGACTCTCAGACGTTTTTCCCGTCCCCAACATCCCTCTGTCGTCAATTTTCGCTCATGCGTTTACGTCGAAATCTTCTCCTGATCCTCGGCCTCATCACACTCACCGGCGTCGCGCTGCGTTCGACGTTGACCGTCGATGAGACGCAGGATGTGCTCGTGACCGATTTCGGCCGGGTCGTCGCGGTTTACGGCGACGACCCGGGTGAAACCGGCCTCCATCTCAAGTGGCCGTGGCAGTCGGTCGTCGAAGTCGATAAGCGGCTCCAGGTGTTCGACCCGCCGCCGCGTGAGGTCATCACGGGGGACAAGCGGAACCTTGAGGTCGCCGCCTACGTCGTCTGGAAGGTCGCCGACCCGGCCCGGTTCGTCGGCTCCGCGGGGACGATCGAGACGGCCGAAGCCCGGATCAATGAACGCGTCTCCGCCGCGCTCAGCGACGCGATCGGCAAGCGCGAGATCGCCTCGCTCGCCGCCGTTGACCCCAAGGTCTGGGCGCTCGATTCGCTGACCGACGAGGTTGTCGCCGCGGTCGCGCCAGGCGTTTCCGGCGAGCTCGGCGTCGAGATTATCGACGTACGCCTGCGGCGGTTCAATCATCCGGTCGAAGTCCGTCCCGCGGTCTTCGACCTGATCCGCAGTGAGCGAAAGCAGGTCGCCGCCGCACTTCGCGCCGAGGGCGAAGCCTTGTACCAGACCCTCACCAGCCAGGCCGACCGCCAGCGCGACGCCATCCTCGCCAAGGCCGACGCCGACGCCGAACGCATCAAAGGAAGGGCCGACGCCGAGGCTACCCGCCTTTACAATGAAGCCGAAGCCCGCGACCCTAAGTTCGCCGAGTTTCTCCGGACCCTTGAGACTTACAAGGCGATCCTCGACGAGAAATCCACGGTCGTCCTTTCGTCGGCGAGCCCTTTGTTGAAGTTGCTCACGCAAGGACCCTCTGATGAGCTGATGTCGACCCGCGCCACCGACGCGGCGGTCGTCGTCAAGCCGGAGCCCAAGCCTTGAGTGACCGCCGAGTGGTCGGAGCCCTTCTGGCGATCGCCGCGCTGGCCTCTCTCATGACGGGCTGGACCAACATCGCGCCCGGCGAGGCGGGAGTCGTCCGCCATTGGGGACGCGTCGTTTCGCCGGCGTGGGGGCCGGGGCCGCACCTGGCCTGGCCTTACGGGATCGACCGGGTGGATCGGGTCCGGATCGACGAGGTCAAGCGGCTCGACGTGGGACTTCCGGGCGCGGCGTTCGCCGGGACGGAGCCCGGTTCGGGAGAGTTCCTGACCGGCGACCTGAACGTCTTGCGGGCGAGCGCCACGGTGCAATACCGCGTCGCCGACCCGGTGGCTTATGCGTTGCGGGCCGAGGCGGTCGAGCCGCTTTTGAAGCGACTCGCCGAATCGAGCCTCGCCGCGGCGATGGCGGGTTCCGGGATCGATTCCAGCCTGGGCGAGGGCAGGGGGGCGGTCGCCGTCGCCGCGGCGAACGACCTCGACCGGCACGCGAAGCGTTACGGACTGGGGATTTCGGTGCTGGGCCTCAGCCTGACCGACACGCGACCCCCGCTCGAAGTCGCCCCCGATTTCGCCGCGGCCCAGACCGCGCGTTCGGAGCACGACCGCCGCGTCAATGAGGCGAACACCTATGCCGCGACGAGCTTGACCCGGGCCGAATCACAGGCCGCCGCGCGACTCGAACAGGCCCACGCGCTTGCGGGTCGTGTAACGGCGATCGCCCAAAGCAAGGCCTCGCGATTCCTCGCGCTCGTCGCCGAATTGAACGAGGCGAGGGGGCTGACCGTCCGCCGGATCTACCTCGATTCGCTCCGCGAAATGCTCCCGAGGGTCCGCCGAAAGCTCGTGCTGACGCCGGATGAACCTGTGGATTTGAGCATATTCGGGGACAAGTAGACGTTCATCGGGAATCACCCTGCCCGTTCGCCTCGACGGCGTCGAGGTCGCACCAGGGTCCGCGGCTCCGGAAGGTCGGCTGGGGGAGTTTGGCCGACAGCCCGAGGGCCTCGCGGCGGTCGATTTCGCCACGGCGCGAGCCTTCCCCCCTGAAGATCTTGAGGCCGCGGCTCCGCGCCAGAATCTCGCGCCGGGATCGGCCTTCGGGGGCGTCGGGCCACGGGCCGTCATGTTCGCGGAAATCGAAGAACACCGGCAGGATCTTGGCGAGGTACGTCCAGTAATCGGGGTTATCAGTCTGGATCACGAAAAGGCCGCCGGGCACGAGGGCGCGGTGGACGTCGGCCAGGAACCGCGGCGTCACCAATCGCAGGTGGGCCATCCTCGGGTCGTGATAGGGCTGTGGGTGATAGAGGTGGATCTCATTCACGCCCGATTCCGCCAGGTACGACGAGACGAACGTTTGCGCATCCTTGACGATGAACCGCGTGTTCGATAATCCCCGCTGATTGCCGCGCCGGGTCGCGTAACGGATCACGACGGGAAGCACGTCCACCGCGACGTGGTCATGGTCGGGCCTGGAAATCGCGCTCATGAGCGTATAGCGCGCATTCCCGCAACCCAGTTCGAGGACGATCGGCGCACTCCGGCCGAAGACCGTCGCCCAGTCGAGCGGGGCAGGGGGCGGCAAGCGTTTGATGGCGGTTCCGGCCCATTCCGCTTCCGGCAGGATGGTTCCGGGGATCGGAACGCCGAACTCGCTCTCGACCGTTCCGGGCTCAGGCATCGGCCGCTCGCTCCCCGGAGTTCCGCAAGATTTCCATCGCGGCGTTCCGCCCGTTCACGGCGATCACGCTCCCGCCGGGATGCGTGCAGGCCCCGCAGAGGAAAACGCCGGACATCGGCGTGCGTGGCGAGAGCCGGCGGTCCCACATGAAGTCGGGAAGGCATTCGCCTTGAAAGATGTGACCGCCGGTCAGGCCGACCTCCCGCTCGATGTCCGGCGGGCCGAGGATTTGGCAGTCGATGACCGCATCGGGGATGTTGTCACAAAACCGGCTGATCGAGTCGAACGCCAGGTCGCGGACCTCGTCGCGGCGGGTGTCCCATGTCCCTTCGGTGAAGGTGTGGGGGACGTACTGCGCGAAAACGCTCATCGTGTGCAGACCTTCGGGGACAATGCCGCGGTCGTGCGCGCTTTGAAAGTAGAGTTCCGTCCAGAGCCGTTCGGGCAGATCCCCCGACCGCATCGCCGCGAAGCCGTCACGCCATTGTGTTTTTGAGAGCGGCGTATTCACCTGGCCGAGGTGGTGGGGTTGCTCGGTGCCGGGCCTGGCGATAAAGCTCGGCAACTCCCGCAGCGCCACGTTGAGTTTCAACGTGCAACCGGTCATCGGCACCGATTCGACCCGAGTCCGCCAGGCCTCATCGCAATCGGCACCCAGAAGCCGTGAAGTCACCCGAGGGTCGGCGTTGGAGACCACGCGACGGGCGTCGATCCGCTCGCCGCTCTCCAGCTCGACGCCTTGGCCCGGGATGATTTTCGCGACCGGAACTCCCGTCGCCACCAGTGCGCCGGCATCCATGGCGGCGTCGCAGAGAAGGAACGAAACCATGCCCATTCCCCCCTCGACATAACCCCACATCCCAGCCATCCCGCCGAGCCTTCCGGACGAATGATGAAAGTGGATCGACGCCGTTCCGGGGTCGAACGGGCTGGCATTCGTTCCGATCACGCCCTGGCCCAAATAGGCGGACTGAAGCCGTTCATCTTGGAAGAAGTTTTCGACGAAATCGACCATTGACCACTCGAACAGCAACTTGCGGGCGAAAGGATTTCCAACCAGTTTTTTTTCGATCGTCCGGCGGCTCGGCGCGGCTCCTAGCCAGAGGTCATCGTCACCCGACGGCCGAAGGAGGTCGCGGACCTGACGTTTGAGTTCGCCGAACGCTCGAAACCCGGTGAGGTCGTTCGGTGCCAGTCGCCGGACCTCCGCGTCACAGCGCTCGTCGTCGCCCCAGAGCTGGATGCTCGACCCGTCTTCGAACGGGACGAACAGCCCCGCCGTGGCGGGAGTCCAGCGTAAACCTCGGCGCTCGAGCTCGAGTTCTTCGATCACCTTCGGGTGGAGGAGGCCCACCAGATACGCACAGGGTGAGACGAGAAACCCGGGCCAGACCTCGCGAAGGGTGCATGCGCCGCCGACGCGTTCGCGGGCTTCGAGGACGAGGACCGACATCCCCGCCTTCGCGAGGTAGGCCGCACAGGCCAGCCCGTTATGGCCCGCGCCAACGACGACGGCGTCCCACCGCTTCTTGGAGAGGACGCTGATCGGCGCCGGGAGACCCATTTCGCCGAGAACCTTCGCAGTGGGTGAGGACTGATTTCTCGCCATCGGTCTGACTCTCGTCGGCTCCGTTTCGATCCGCGACCCGCCGCGAAAAAAAAAAAGACAGTCTCCTCCGTCGGCATGCTCCCGGTTAGTCTAGCCTT
>JAYUFP010000649.1:0-4483 GCA_043738665.1 Isosphaeraceae bacterium | reverse complement strand
GATCGCATGCGAACGCCTGGGTAGGCCGATCGGCTTGGGCGGAGGGCGTTTTCTCGAAGTGGCGCGTCAGCGCGGCCTGACGCCGATCCTTCTGGGATACGAGCGCGGCGACCTTTCGTCAGAGGAGTTCTCGGAAAACGTGTGCCGGCTGATGGGCCTGGACGTCGGCCACGACGTCTTCGCCGCCTCCTGGGCGGACATCTTCCGGCTCAATGAGTCGGTCGCCGCACTCATTCAGACGTTACGGGCTCGGGATTACACGCTGGTGCTCGGCTCGAACACCAACGCGATCCATGCCGATCATTTTCGAAGGCGGTTCGCCGAAACCTTCGCCGCGTTCGACCGTCTGATCCTCTCCTACGAAGTCCGTCACATCAAACCGTCGGCCGAGTTTTATTTGGCCTGTGCCGACGCCGCGAGGGCGAGTCCCGAGGCTTGCGTCTTCATCGACGACATGCCCGAAAACGTCGAAGGTGCCCGCGCGGCGGGGCTCATGTCGATTCTTTATCAAGACACTCCCCAATTGGTCGTCGACCTTCGAGCGCTGGGCGTCGACGTCGGTGGTGAGCCGGATCGGGGTGACCGTGATGGGTTCTGAGCCGATCATTCCGAAGCTCCCGTTTCGGAATTGATCGATTTGCGTCGGGCTCGTTTGACTTCGCCTTGGGAGAGGCCACACTCGTACTGATCCCCAATCCTTGCCCGGATCGGGGGTCGGGAATTCCTCGACGACGCCCCCAGAATTACACACCTCCCCTGAATTCTCAAAAACACACTTGACTTAGGTCTCGCGAACGGAAATGATTGATTGCATGCACGCAGTCACGCATTTGTAGTTTGTGGGGTTTCAAATTCCGGTCGTGTCGATTGAAGACGGGTAACGATCAGGTTCGGATCGTCGCCCCGGGATTTGAAGGCCGCGGATGCCGGCGGGAAGCGTGAAGGAGCAGGGACGGTTGCCCGCTTGAGGTTGCGAAGCGGGAACAGGATCGAGCGAGCAGTGGGGACCGTCCCGGTCCCGGGGTCGCGACAGGCGCGACTCGGATCACAGACAAGTCGGATCACCGTGGATCACCATTGGAGCCGCCCTTCACGCCGTCGCAAGGCAATCTTTTGTGCGACGCGTGGAACGGAGGACTTCGAAGCATACCGGGGAGTCTGTCGATGGGGAGCTTCATGAATTTCGGGCGTGGGCAGGGATCAGAGCGTCGTCAAAACGGCAAAGCGGGGCGCCGGGGCCTCCCGAACATTGAGACCCTGGAAGGCCGTTTGCTTCTGGACGGCGGGGGCAACGGGTGGCATCCGACGTCCGCGAACATCGCCGACCTCAGGAACGGCCCCCTGGCGAACATGGGGACGGACCTCGCCACCATCTACATGAGCTATCAGAGCGGCGGCGGCAACGCCGCGGGCATCAGCGCCAAGTATCCGGCGATCTTCTTCAAGGGCGACAAGGTCGGCATCGACATCCGAGGGTCGGGCGACTTCACCAAGTTCGTCGCTTCGATGAAGAGTCTCGGGATGGACATCACCGCGACCAGCGCGAAATTCGCGACGGTCGAGGGTTACATCCCGATGAACCAGATCCTCACGGTGGCCCAGCTCCCCGCGACCGTCGCGGCGATCCCCAACTACAAGCCCAGCGTGAACTACCAGGGCGTCGCCAACAACCAGGCGGACGCCTCGCTCAACGCCGACACAGCGCGGATCGCGACGGCTCTGACCGGCAGCGGGGTGACCGTCGGCGTGCTCTCCGATTCGGTCAGTCAGTTTCAGAACGGTCTGGCCGACTCGTATCGGACCAAGGACCTGCTTGCAAGCCAGGTCACGGTGATCCAGGATCTTCCCGCCGGGTCCGGGACGGCAACGGACGAAGGCCGCGCGATGATGGAGAATATCCACGACATCGCCCCGGGCGCCAACCTCGCGTTCGCGACCGCCTTCACGGGCTTTGTCGGCTTCGGAAACAATATCCAGGCCCTCGCCACACAGGCCAACGCCAAGGTCATCGTCGATGACGTCTCGTACTTTGCCGAACCGTTTTTCCAGGACGGCATCATCGCGCAAGGGGTCGACCAGGTCACGTCTCAAAACAACGTCGCGTATTTCTCCTCCGCGGCGAACGCGTCGACCGACAACGGTTACCTTTCCACCTTCCGGGGCGTCAACGCGACGGTCACCGGGGTCGGCACGGGCCGGTTCATGAATTTCGCGCCTTCCGGCGCGGCCGTGACGAACCTTCCCATCGTCGTCAACGCCCCGCTGCGGTTGACGATGCAATTCGATCAGCCGTATTTCACACAACAGCCGGCGGGTTCGACGAACGACGTCACCTCCGAGGTTGATATTTTCATTCTCGACGCGAGCGGGAACGTCGTCGCCTCGAGCACGAACAACAACATCGCGACCCACGCCCCGATCCAGCAGCTTGTGATTCCGACCGCCGGAAGCTACACCGTGGCGATCCAGGTCGTGAACGGCCCCGACCCGGGACACGTCGAGTTCATCCGCTCCGGCAACGCCGCCGTCGACAACGCCCTCCAGGTTTCCAAGCAGTTCGGGAGCGCGGGCGGGACGTACTACCCCTCCTCGGTCGGACACAACGCCGGCGAGAACACGATCGGCGTCGGAGCCGTGCCGTGGTGGGCGTCGACTCCGTTCCTCGGGACCAACCCGCTCCTCAATGAGCCCTATAGCTCACCCGGACCGAACCTGACCGTCCGCAATGTCGATGGTTCGCTCCGCTCAACACCGACCCTGGTCTTGAACCCCACGATCACCGGCCCCGACGGCGGGAACACCTCGTTCTTCGGCCAGGTCATCGACACGACTCAGATTCCTCCGGTCACCAAGACGAACCTGTCGCAGAACCTCCCCAGCTTTTTCGGAACGTCGTCCGCGGCCCCGAACGTGGCCGCCGTCGCGGCGTTGATGAAGCAGCGGACTCCCGCCGCGACGAACGAGCAGATCCGGTCCGCCCTTCAAGTGGGTGCGCGGCCGATGAACGGCGCGACCGCGGGGACGTGGGACAGCCAGGGCGGCTACGGTCTGGTCGACGCGGTCGCCGCGATCAACGCGATCGACGTCCTGCGGGTCATCACCACGTCACCTGCCGGCGGCGCCATCGTTACGGTGGCTCCCAACGGCATCACGGCGACGTTCAGCAAAGCGGTCGACTTCACCACGATCTCGGCCAAGGACCTCACGTTCTCGGGCGTGCCTACGACTGTGACGAGCATCACCGCGCTGAAGCCCGTCGCGCTCGACGACCCGCTCCACCCGACCAAGATCCTCTTCCCGTTCCAGTTCACGGTCGCGCCCAACCAGCTCGGCAACGGCAAGTTCTCCTTCAACATCAAGAGTCCCGCGGGGGGACCTGTCATCCTCTCTTTTGAGGGCGCGGGTGTCGCCGGCAAGCCTCTCAAGGACTTCTCCTCGTCGTTCACCATCAACGACGTGACCGCGCCTCGCGTCCAGAACGCCACGCTGAACAATCGGGTCGTCACCGTTCAGTTCGATAAGGCGATGAACCCGGCGACGATCACCACCAACACGGTGTACGTCCAGCGGATCGATTCCAACGGCGTGGTCACGATCCTCAATAACATCCCGCAGTTCAAGTTCTCGTACAACACCACGACGAACACCGTCACGCTCGACTACACGGGCTTGAACCAGGTTCAACTCGGAAGCGGGACTTACGTCCTGGTCGTCAAGGCCGGTACGAAGCTGCCGAACGGATCGTTTGACCTCGGTGTGACCGACCTGGTGGGCAACAAGCTCAACGGGCACTTCACCGGCGTCTTCCCCTCCGGCGATCCGAATCCGACCGACCCCACCGCCCCGCTGCCTTTCGACAACTTCGTCGACAACTTCGGATTCATCAACGTCACGACCCCGGTCATCACGACCTTTAACCTCGTGGCGGCTTCGGACACCGGAATCAAGGGCGACGGCAACACGAAGTTCAGTGCGCCGACGTTCATCGGCCAGATCGCCGCGACCTTTCCCGGCACCGTGTCCGGGCTGACGATTCTCGCCGAGTTCAACAGCCTCCACGGCGGCAACCTCGACCTCACCCCGGTCAACGGACGAGGATACACCGGGTCGTTCGATGTGCAGGTGACGACCGACGCCAACGGCACCTTCACGATCCCCGCGCCGTTCCTCCCGGAAGGGTTCCAGAGAGTCCGCCTCGTGGTGATCGGCCAGCCCGACTCACCGCCGCTTCCCGGACTTTCCTCGTCGTTCGACAAGGCGTTCAAGATCGACCAGACCGCCCCCAAGATTCTCTCCGCCGCGTTGAGCCCCGGGGCGGCTTCGCTCCCCTTGGGAACCGCCTCGACTCCGCTGAACGCCCTGTCGGCCCTTTCACTGGACGTGATCGATCCGGCGAACCCGTCGGTCGGGCCTCTGGCCACGCCCGCCCAGGTGTACTTCCCCGCTCTCGACCCGGCCACCGCGAGCAATATCAGCAATTACT
>JAYUFP010000648.1:0-4494 GCA_043738665.1 Isosphaeraceae bacterium | reverse complement strand
CGGCGTCGATCATCTCGGTGACTCGGCAGCCGTCCCAGCCGGTGGCTTCGGGTCGGAGCGCGTCTTTGGGGTTGGAGACGAAGGCCTCGACCTCGCATGCCAATGATCGCTCGCAGCCGTGTTTCAACCGGAAGAGTTTCTCGGCGATCCGTTCCCGAAGGTAAGAGCGGCCGAGCTTTTGGCCGTTCGAGAGCGTCCCCGTCAGTCGCCAGGGGGCCGTCTCGACCCGAAGGCATCCCAAAGAACCGCGCACCTCGATCGTCAGGTAGCCCGTGGGTTGAGTCCACGACGACCGGAGTTCGGCGAACCCGTGATCGAAGTCCCTGAAAAGAGCGAAGGCCTCGGGCTCGCAACCGTTGGGAAGACCCGGGGCGTGCCGCAGGTAGCCCTTGGCGGCGACGATCTCGCCGAGGAACCGGCGGATCAGGTCGCACGCATGCGGGCCGTTGTCCATTAAGGTTCCGCCACCGGAGAGCGCCACGTCGGTGTGCCATCCCGCGAGGAATTCAGGGGTCGCCTTGTGGCCGATCTCCGTCCTGACGGATTCGACCTTGCCGATCGAACCGGCGCCGGCGATGGCAAGGGCGTCGGCGACCGGGGGATAAAATCGGTGATTCAAGCCCGTGGAGAGTTTCAGCCGTAGTTCGTCGGCACGGAGAGCGAGGAACCGCGCATCGTCGGCGCTGATCGTCAGCGGCTTCTCGCAGAGGACGTGCTTGCCGGCTTCGAGCGCGGCGAGGGCCTGCTCGAAGTGGTCCGCGTGCGGCGTGGCGATGATCACGGCATCAACGTCAGGCCGTTCCAGCGCTTCCGCGAGGTCCACCACCGCGTCGACCCCGTGCCGGGCGGCGACGGCCGTCGCCGTCGCGGTGTGCCGTTCGTGGACGGCGACCAGTCTCGTCCCATTCGCCGCCTTCACCGCGGCGCAACGCCGTGATCCAAGGAAACCCGCGCCGACGACCAGGAAACCGACCTCACGTCCATCCGTTCGCATGTTCGTATGCTTTCTTGGAGTTAGACGATTTCGGGCCGGGGATTCACGAGTGGAGCGTTTCTTGAAGATCGCTCGACGCCGGTCCAGATCCCGGCCGCTTCGCCTGCCGCCCAGGCCGTCGCGAGGAGGGCGAGGCTCGGTAACGCAGGAAGCCAAGGCTCCCAGGCGATCCCCTGCGCCTTCAAAACGCTTGCGATCCGCCGCATGAGGACGAACAGGACCAAGGGGGCCGCGGCCGTCCTCGCGACTCGCTCCGTCGTCGACATTCCCGGCGCACGCGACGCCCCGTAGGCCGTCGCGTGGCGTAATCGTTGATTGATCGTGGAAGACAGGCGGCCTCCGCCCTGATAGAGCAGTCGACCTTCCCCTGTCATTTCAAATCGCGCGCCGCGGCGTCGAAGGGCGTGATGGATTTCGACTTCCCAGAAACCGCGATTGATCAATTTCCGCACGTTTTGCAGCGACTCGCGACGGTAAAGCGCGTTGTCGCCCGGGGGCTCGGCATCTCCCTGAAAACATAAGGGATTGTAATATCGTATATAGCGCAAGAGATAAATTGCACGTTCGGTCGGGTTCAATCCGTCGGCGGGAACGATCGGCCCTCCCACTCCAGCGGCGCCGGTCTCTTCGAGCCGTCCGATCATCGCGTCGAGCCATCCCGGTTCAGGCATCATCGCGGTGGTCGAGAAGGCGACCAGCGGCGTGCATGTCGCGTCCAGGCCGTCGCGCCAGAGTTCGGGGGCGAGCATTCCGAGCGGTTTTCGGAGGACGCGGACGTTCCGGAGGCCCCGGGCCGATCCGATCCCGCAACCGTCGGGGGTGGAGTCCATTACAAGGATCTCGCCCCGATCGGCCACTTCCGCGGCGAAATGGGCCAGACGCGCCGAGGAGTCGACCCCTCGATCGACCGAGGCGACGATGACGGCAACCTTAAGGCTCATCGTCCGACCGCCTTCTTGCTTGCCGTGTCCGCAAAAGAGAAATGCGGGGTGGGCAGGCGTTTCATGGCCAGCCGAGCCCAGTGCCGCTGGACTGCGTCATTCGAGTGTGGAACGCAACGGCGACGGACTTGGGCGATCGGATCGCCGACAACCCTGATCCGGTCGAGGTCGATCGTGCCGAGTCCCGCCTCCCGGGCATACACGAGGTAGCCGATCATCGTCGGATTGAACCCCATCACCGCTGCGGCGACCGCATCCACCGCCACCGCATCTGTTCCCGCGATCACGGTGCCTATCTTGATCGGCGTGCCGTGTCGCGGGCCTTCCCGGTGCATGGCGACGAACCCGTCGACCACGGCGATATGGGGTTTCGTCGCCTTCGCGAGCGCGACGAGGTTGTGATTCATGGCCTCGACGGAGCGCAGGTATCCGAGTTCCGAAGGCGAGAGGGCGAGAAAGGCATCGCCCCGGGTGCGGACCGCCTTCCAGGCGGTCTTCGCGTTCCTGACCCGGCCCATCGTCCGCGTCAAGACATTCACGGCGAAGTTGTCCTGCTTCAAGCACTCGACGACGAGCCTCCGCCACCCGGCATAACCGTTCCCGCCGCCGGCATGGCCGTGCATCATCACTCGGTCTTCCGGATGGATGCAGGAAAGCATGTTTTTGAGACTCAATGTCAGGATCGAAGTGACGTGCGTTTTGGCCAGGGCGAGCGAGACCCGGCAGGACGCGTCGGTCATGGTCTTCGAGACCCGCGCAACCCTTCGTGTACCATCGACTCCCGTAAGCTCAAGGGGAGCCCACTCCGACTCGTCGCGATTGAGGTCGAAGAACCTTACGGGCCGGCCCTCGGCCTCTCGAAGGAGTCCGAACCGTTTGAACCCCGCGGGGGCGTCGCCGGCCCCTTCAGCCGTGAGGACGTCCCCTGCCCCGGCGTCGAACAGGGCGTCCAGGGTCGCGCCGAAGGTCGCGGAGTGGGTCGAGGCAAGCTGGGCCTTGTGGCTCACGAGGTTCGGTTTGACGACGACGGTTGAGCCCGGACGAACTCGGTCGGCGATGTCGTCGGTGATCAAGGCGAGTGCCTGACGCACCGCGGTTCGTCGGTCGCCGGCCTTCACCACCGCCACTCGGGCGTCGGGAGTCATCGGTCGTCTCTCCGAAAGCCGGGCGAACCGGAGGGTTGCCTCGTGGAAATGGTTTTCCGCCCGATTCCCATCGGACCCGCCGCCGCCGATCGTCGTCGCCCGGGTCGCAGCACGAGGTGCCAGTACGCCAACGCGATCACGACGGAAGACCCGCAGCATGCGAAGTAAATGAGGTGCAGGGGCAACGACCTCGCGGCGAAGGTTACCCCGCGTTTGACGGACAGGAACCGATAGAACGCGAGGTTGAGGCCCAGGATGACGAGCGGTGCGCAGGCGGCCGCGATCAGCGTTTGCGGTAACCGGATTGAAAGGAAGAGGGCGATGACCGCCAGGCCGGTCGCGGCGACGCAGATCTTCTGTTCGGAACGGACGTTGAGGTCGGATTCGGCCTCTCCCGACCGTTTCATCAGGAGCATCCAGGGCACGCCGCGCTGGAAGACGTCGGTTTTGATGACGTTCATGAGGGTCCAGCGTTTCAGGTGTGTACCAAGGACGTCGCGCGCCAAGACGATCCGGTGTCCGTCGTGGGTCAAGCGATAACCGAGTTCGATATCTTCAATCGCCGGGCGGTTATAGAGCCGGGGGTCGAAGCCGCCGACGTCGAGGAAGGCCTGACGACGTATGGCGCCGCAGCCGGTCCAGAAGGTCCGCGCGGGGCGGAGGTCCGCCGCGAACGGCCCTTGCTGGTGGGTGAAGTGGTGGAGCAGGTTCCGGAACTGGCTGACCAGCCCGGGCGCCGCGGGCTCGTCGTCGTAGGAGCCGAACAGCGCGGTGAGTCCGGGATCGGCCTCGAAACGAGCGAGCGCCCTTGCGATTGTGTCGGGATGGACGGCGACGTCGGCGTCGAGGAAGAAAACGAGGTCGGATTCCGCGGCGAGGGCGCCGTCGTTCCGAGCCGAGGCCGGGCCGTGAGCGACCGGGTTGGTGAGCGTGGTCGCCCCGAACCTGGCCGCGACGACCGCGGAATCGTCGGTCGACCCGTCGTCGACCACGATGATTTCAAAATCGGCGCCGCGGGATTCGCGAAGCCGACGGAGGCAGCACTCGAAGTCGCTCCCCCCGTTATGCACGGGGATCACCACCGAGAGAGCCGGCCTCCGCGGCCCCGGGCCCGTCGGACCGGGAGGGACATCGTCCATGATCCACCCTCGCCCGTCTTGAAAGACACCCGCCGGAATGCGTCCCCGTCCATGGGATCGCCCGAGCGTGCGTCTGGACCGCCGACCAACCGGGTCCGACCGCGTGCGAGATCGAGTTGTGTCTTCAAAGGTGCGGGGCACGCTTCGCCCCCGTCGCCGGTAGTCGCGACGTGCGGCGGGACTTTAGCGGCAATCGCAAAACCTGTCAACGCGGGCAAGCCGTCCGGCGGGAGGAATCGGGAAATGGCCGATGACCGATGGCCGATGGCCGATGG
>JAYUFP010000647.1:0-13244 GCA_043738665.1 Isosphaeraceae bacterium | reverse complement strand
CTGAAGGGATCAGTCGAAATCTCTTCCGACACCGAGGCGATGCTTAACACTCGGATCGCACAGCTTGACGCGCTGCTGAGCGACCAGCTCAACGAGGTCATGCACGATCCGAAGTTTCAGAAACTCGAAGCCTCCTGGCGCGGCATGCACTACCTGGTCGACAAGACCGAAACCGATGACATGCTGCGGCTCCGCGTCCTCAACTTGACCAAGAAAGAACTCTCCCGCGACCTCGAGAAGGCCAAAGAGTTCGATCAAAGCGAGTTGTTTAAGAAAGTGTACACAGCCGAATACGATATGTTCGGCGGGACGCCTTACGGCGCGTTAATCGGCGACTTCGAGTTCGGCAAGCATCCCCAGGACATCGCATTACTCAAGAATCTCTCAAACGTGGCCGCCGCGGCACACGCGCCGTTCATCTCGGCGGCGGCTCCCGAGCTTTTCGGATTCACCTCATTCGAGCAGATCACCAAAGAACGCGACCTCGCCGCTCTCTTTCGGGGGCGCGAGTACGATAAGTGGCGGTCGTTTCGAGAGAGTGAAGACTCGCGGTATGTCGGCCTCTGCATGCCCCATATCCTCTTGCGGCTACCCTACGGGCCGAAAACCAAACCGATCGAGTCGTTCAATTTCGATGAAAAGGTTGACGGTCGAGATTCGACGAAGTATCTCTGGGGGAACGCGGCGTACGCGATGGGCGCGCGGATCACCGAGGCCTTCTCACTCTACGGTTGGTGCGCCGCGATCCGCGGCGTCGAGAACGGGGGGCTTGTGCAAGACCTCCCCTTACACACCTTCACAACCGATAAGGGGGAGATCGCCGCCAAGTGCCCGACCGAGACGCTCATCCCCGAACGGATGGAGAACCAACTCTCCGGCCTTGGATTCATGGGCTTGCTTCATGCCAAGAACACCGACTTCGCCGCGTTCTTCTCGGGCCAATCGTGCCAAAAACCGCTCGATTACATGAAAGACGCGGCAAGTGCCAATTCCAAACTCTCGGCGCAGCTGCCGTACATCCTGATGACGTCGCGTTTCGCTCACTACCTCAAGTCGATCGCCCGCGACAAGATCGGGGCGTTCATGAGCCGGGCCGAATGCCAGAAGTGGCTCAACGAATGGGTCATGAATTACGTTCTCGATATGGACGAAGCCAGTGATAACGCCAAACGAGAGAAGCCTTTGCGCGACGCCCGGATCGACGTCGAGGACGATCCTCGTCGTCCCGGCTGCTATCGAGCTGTGGCGTACCTCCGGCCGCATTACATGCTTGACCAACTGACGGTCTCGCTCCGCTTGGTCACCGAACTTCCGCCGCAACGCGGCGGTAGTTGAGCGGGGCGCGGCCGTTCCGGGCAGATTCAACGACCGTGGGAGGTGCGGCAGTGGCCCAAACAATCACATCCCCGATTCAGATGGCGTGATCCGCGTTGCCGGTTGCGGGCCGTTCAGAGGGACGTACTTTTTCGGCTCGTTAACGTGATGACACCTCCTCAAAGGTGGTTTCCAAGGATCCTCGCGGCGGGTCCATTAAGCGTCGGCCGTCCCCCGACTTCCGCGGAGTTCAGTTGGACACGCGAGGCCGCGACCCTCGAAAGGAAGCATTTCAGTTACCCCCAATTCTACCTGGGAGAATCCTCCGATGGCGCATGTCGACTATTTCTTGAAAATCGACGGGATCGAAGGTGAGTCGCAAGACCACAAGCACAAAAATGAGATTGACGTCGAGTCGTGGAGTTGGGGCCAAACCAACGTCGGCGACGCGGCGCACCGCGGTGGAATGGGGGCCGGCAAGGTCGCCATGCAGGACTTCCACTTTACCATGAAGATGAACAAATCGACTCCGAAGGTCATGCTGGCCTGCGCAACGGGCCATCACATCAAAGAGGCCACGCTCACTTGCCGACGCGCCGGCAAGGACCAGCAAGAGTACCTCAAGATCAAGCTGACCGACTTCATCGTTTCGAGCTACCAAACCGGGGGCCACGGCGGCGATGGCGTGATTCCTTCCGACCAGATCGGGTTCAACTTCTCCAAGATCGAGTTCGAGTACAAGGAACAGAAGCCCGACGGCACCCTCGGGGGTTCCGTAAAGACGGGGTACGACGTCAAACAAAACAAGGCGGTTTGACCGGTGCGGCCACCGTTCCGTCTCCGGGGGGGTGACGGGCAGGGCCGTTTCACCCCTCGTACGTCGCCCCGACGGTTGCGGTGGCCGACTTTGTCAGGGCGAACGGTGAAACACTGACGGCGTCCTTGCCGAGGAGGGATGGCTGGTTCGTGGACTTCACGCAGACACCTCGCGATGTCGAATGGCCCCGCCTCCGTCGGCAGCACCGAGGCTGGGGGTCATTCCTCAGCTTCTTATGGAGTTGCTTTAAACCGACAGAGAGCTGGCCGAGCCGTTCGCAAGGGGGATGATCGTGGGCAGGCGCCGATTCTCTCCTCGCTACCGCCACTCGGTTTGGGACCGCCTCACCAACCCTGACCTCGTGCCGCGTGAGGATGTCGGAATCACCGAGGAGGCCGAGATACGAAAGGTCAAGGAGCAGGTTTATGGTGACCTGCTCGTCCTGCTCAACTCAAGGCGGGCCATCGTCGAGATCCCCGAAGGCATGCCGGCGCTGCGGAAATCGCTTCTCATGTTCGGCCTGCCTGACTTGACGGGGCGCTCTCCCGGCCACGAGGGCGATCGAAAAGTGATCGAGGCCGCGATCCGGCAGGTGATCGATGACTTCGAGCCGCGGCTCGGTCCCCCGCTCAAGCGGGACGCTCGCGACCGATCCGAGACGGTCGAGGTCGAGTGCCTCCCGGTCGGCCCCGGCTCCAACCGTGCGCAGCTGTCGTTCCGAATTTCGGCGACTTTACGGCTCAACGAGGTTCCGATTTCGTTCAACTACTCGCTGGATGTGGCGAGTTGGGCCTTTTTCAAGTCTTGAATCGTTCGCGCACTTGCGTGTCTATGTCACCCCGAGCCGTCTTGGTCCGAGACGGCCCGACCTGCCCGGATGGACCAGTCCCCGGGTCGCATCATGGACCGGCAATTCCTTGACTACTACAACGCCGAACTCGCTTTCCTCCTCAAGCAAGCCGACGAATTCGCCAAAGCCCATTCGAAGGAGGCAGAGGCCCTACGGCTCGACACGCTGCATGGGCGCGATCCTCACGTCGAGCGATTGCTCCAGGGCTTCGCCTTCCTGACCGCTCGCATCCGCAAGAAGATCGACGACGAGTATCCCGAGATCTCAGACGCGCTCCTCTCGATCCTGTACCCGCACTACCAGCGTCCGATCCCATCAATGGCAATGGTCCAATTCGAGGTTCCGGAGGACGCCTCGAAGCTTATCTCCGGGCAGCGAGTGTCGAGGTTGACTGAACTGGTCATGCCTCCTGTCTCCGAGATTCGCTGCCAGTTTCGCACGGCTTACGAGGTTACGCTTTGGCCGGTGGAGGTTCGCTCCGTCGAGGTTGAGACCGAGGGTTTGACGCAGGCGGGAAAACCCGCGGGCACCACCGCCGTACTTCGTCTCGGACTTTCATGCACAGCGCAGGGAAGTTGGGAAGTTCTGGAAGAGTTCGACCGGCTCCGGTTCTATCTTGACGGCCCGGAGCCCCTTCCCACGGCCCTTTACGAGTGTCTCTTGGGCAGGCTCTGCGGGGTACGGATCACGGGGCGAGACGCCGACGGCAAGCCTCTGCGGATCGACCTCGCGATTGATGATGTGAAGCCCGTCGGATTCGAGCCTGAGCAAGCCCTTCTGCCCTATCCGGAACGCTCCTTCCCGGGCAACCGTCTGCTCCAGGAATTCTTCACATTTCCTCAGAAGTTCCTGTTTTTCGACCTCTGCGGACTGTCGAAACTGAAGGCGCGGAGAACCCGCGGGCCGATCGAAGTGCAATTCTATCTGTCTTCGCCGCCACGGACCGAGGTGGTCCCGCGAACCGATTGTTTCCGTCTGGGATGTACGCCCGCGGTCAACCTTTTCGAATTGGTGACTGAGGAAATCGCCCTGAACCACCTCCAGACCAAGTACCCTGTCGTGCCCAGATACGGTGCCGTCGGCGCTTACGAGGTCATCGCCGTCGAGAGGGTGATCGGGCGGGCTGGATTTATCGAGCGAAAGGTCGACTACAAACCGTTTTATGAGATGCGCCACGCGGCGCGCGACCCTTCCGGCCGCGAAGAGACGAGTGCGGATCTCTCGGCCTTGAGTAGCACGTCGTATTACTGGTTCGAGAGCCGTCGTCCATCGCTTCGGAAGAACGACGATGGCCTGGAGGTCGACCTCCAGTTCAGCGACGTCGGCTACATCCCGAAGAGTCCGTCACGCGACCCCGCGGCACCTGGCGAGCCCCTTGACGACGACGCGTCGGCGGGCGCGGGTTCGGACAACGGCACCCGACGTCGGCCCGAACCCTCGACGCAAGTCATCACGGCGTATTGCCTTTGCAGCAACCGCGATCTTCCCGTGCAGATCCGCATCTCGGGAGCACCGATCGAGGTGGTCGCCGGCTCCGAGGGTGCAGTGGGAGCCGCTCACCTTTTGTCCCGTCCCCAGCGATCGTTCCGGCCTGGGCTGGGCCGGTCCTCGCAGTGGCCGCTCATTTCGGCGTTGGGGCTTAATCACCTCTCTCTGATCGAACAGGGGGAGGGTGCCCTGGCCCTGCGGAGCTTGCTCAAGATTCATGACTTCGTCCGCAGTGAAGTCTCACAGAATATGATCCAAGGGGTTGTCGATGTCCGGTCGCGACAGGTTCCGCGGCGGACCGGCCGCAAGGTAGGCAATACCTTCAGCCTCGGAGTTGAGATCACCGTCACCTTCAACGAGGACCAGTTTCACGGCTCCCTCGCGTTTGTCCTCGCGTCGGTGCTTGACCGTTTCTTCGGGGCCTACGTGACGATTAACTCGTTTACCCAGACTGTGGCGTTGAGCAACCGTTATGTCGGAGAATGGAAGCGCTGGCCCCCCCGCTGCGGCAACCGGACCCTCGTGTGATGCCTAACGACCCTCTCGCGGAAAACCTCGCGCCGCCATCAACTCCGCCTCCCGAACCCGTCTTCGGGTTTCCGGCAGACCTCCCTGCGTACCCCGCGCGGTCGCCGCTGGGCGAGACGCTCTTTGATGAGCCGTACCTCTTCGAGTTCTTCCAGGCGGTTCGGCTGCTCCGCAGACTTTCCCCCGAGCGTGCGCCCGTCGGTGGGCAAGCGCCACCCGACCGGGAAGTCGTGCGATTCATCGCGCGGGTCTCGATGGACTTCCCGCCAAGCGCGATCCATTCGCTGACACGGCCGGATTCCACAACTTCACCCTCGCCACAGCGATCGTCGGCGTCGGACTTACCACCCGCGACGGCGACGGCGAAGGCACGCGGCGGCAACAAGAAAGGGCCTCCCCCGCCCGTGATGGAGACCGCATTCTTCGGCCTCGTGGGAGCCGGAGGCGTCTTGCCGGAATTTTACACCGACTGGCTGATCCTCGAAGGCCGCCGAGGCACCGCCACTCGCGACTTCCTCGACATCTTCCACCATCGGCTCGTTTCCTTATTTTACCGCGCCTGGGAGAAGTTCAACGTCCCGTCGCTCTGGGAGGACGGCGAGAACCAGCCCGGGGGAGACGTCTTCACCCGCCGGCTGTTCGACCTCATCGGGCTCAGCGACAGATCGCTTCGCGACCGCCACGCATTCCCCGACATCGCCTTGTTGTTCTACTCGGGTATCCTCGCTCAGCGGCACCGCTCGATTGTGATGCTCGAATCGCTGCTCCGCGACTACTTCCGCCAGCCGCTGGAAGTCCGGACGTTCCAGGGTCATTGGCTCACGCTTCCCTCCGACCAGCGGACGCGGCTTGGCCGCTCGTTCAGCGCGTTGGGGATCGACACGGTGATCGGTGCCAACGTTTGGGACGATCAGAGCAAGTTCCGCGTCCGCATCGGCCCACTGAACCTCAAGCAGTTCCGGGCGTACTTACCGGGGAACGCACTCCACGACGAAGTCATGGATTTGACGCGATTCTACGTGCGGAACGAGCTCGCTTTCGACGTCCAACTCGTGCTCCGCGCGCGTCGCGTCCCTTCGGCTCAGCTCACAAGGCGCGAGTCTAGCCCGTTCGCTTGCCAGGTCGGCCGGTCGTCCTGGGTGAAGACCCGCCCCTTCACGCGCGACGCCGAGGACGCGGTCTTCCGCGGGCCGGAAGCCCCGATAGGCAAGAGGGCGAAGCAGACCCTCTCGGTCGGGCCTGAGTGATGTTAAGATCGAGGTTCGCGTCACTCGGCCATGGGGGTTGGTGCCCGGACCTCGCGGAAACCGGCCGCACGGTAAGTCATGGCCCGCTTCGGGCTTGCCGGAACCGCGATATTCAGAATGCGTGTCGGGCCGACCCGCACGAGATCCTCGCCGAACCTCGGGGTATGCAACGATGGCGAAAAGTCCGGTCCACTGGTATGAGGGGATGTTCCTCAAGCCCCAGCACTTCCAAGCCGCCGACCGCTACGACTTCGAGCGCGTTCGCGAAGCGGAGGACTGGCTCGTTCCTCACAACTACGGCTTCCGCCTGCTCGACATCGACGAGGCCGCCGTGGGAAATTACCGGCTGGTGCTCCGCCAATGCCAGGCCCGGTTCAAGGACGGTACGATACTGACCGTCGAGCCCGACGACGGCGAGGCGAAGGTCGCCTCTGACAAAGGTGAAGCCAAGTTCGCCCCTCAGGTCGACTCCATCGACCTCACCGCCGCGTTCAAAGGGGTCTCTGAAGTCATCGTTTATCTTGCCGTGCCTCATGCGAAGTCGGTCGCTCGGCGGTATGCGGTCGAGACGATCCCGGTTGCCGACGAGAATCCCCCATACGAACGCGAGGAGATCGAGGTAAGGCGCATTCAGGCTCGTTTGCTTGTCTCCGGGGAAGACATCAAAGACTTCGCGATCCTTCCCCTGGCCCGGATCGTGCGCACGGGCAAAATCGGCTCCCCCCCCCAGATCGATCCGTTATATGTCCCTCCGATCCTGGCCTTCCGCGTCTCATCTCCATTGGCCAAGTCGGTCGATGACCTGTTCGAAACGATCAAGGGATGCGTGACCGAGGATGCCGACCTGATGGTCGGCCGAAAGGTGACGTTCCAGAGCCGTGTACTCGGCGACGCCGATCGCGTGCTCCGCCTCGCGACGTTGAATGCCGCGCAAACCACACTCCAATCTGTGATCCAGACCCGCGGCCTGCACCCCTTCGCCATGTACGTCGAGCTCTGCCGTCTCCTCGGCCAGATCTCCATTTTCGGCGAGAGCCGGCGACCGATCGAGGCCCCGGGGTACGACCATGATGATCTCGGAACGATCTACGCCCGGGTCATCGGCGAGATCAACCGCATCCTCGGAGTGAAGGTCAAGGCCCCCTATGTCCGCCGCCCGTTCCGGTTCGTCCCCGAGACGAAGCGCTACTGCGTGACGCTGGAGCCCGAATGGCTCCGCGAACCTTACAAGTTGTATCTCGGCGTCGAGACCAGCGAACTGAACGACGACGAGTGCGACGATCTCTTGCAGAAAGCAACCGACAAGGCGTTAGGTAGCTGCGAAGAGGTCGAGGAGCTTTTTTTGCGCCGCGATGCGGGTCTCCCGATCTGGCCCTTGAAGCGGCCTTCCCAGGAACTTCCTTCGGGGGTCGTCTACTTCGAGCTCGACCGTAACCCGAACTATTGGGACGCCATCGTGCGAGAACGATGCCTCGGCTTGAGGTTCCCCAGCGAGCGTTGCAGATTCATCAATCACGAGACCGTCGAACTGAACCACAAAGAAACCCGCCGCGCAGTGAAGATCGGCTTCGCCGCCTACGCCTTCAAGCCGACGGCGTGACACCGGTTCGCCCGGAGAGTCTCCCTTGCTCTCGCCCCAACCGCCGAGGCCCCGACGCCCGTGACACCAGAATTCAGCGCGGTGGTGAACCCGATCTATTTTCAGGTTCTCACGCTCCTCGACGACCTCGCCGCCGGTGAGCCGCCATCGCTCGACGAAGTCATGGCGCGGACCCGGACCTGGATCGAATCGGCCGACCGCCGTGCGGCCTCTAGCCGCGAGTTAGCCGCCGAGTTCGCCCTCGCCCGCTACGGCCTGGTGGCCTGGATCGACGAGGTCCTGGTCGACTCGAACTGGGGCAAAGCGGCCGGCTGGGGTGGGATGAACCATGTGCTCGAATTCGTGTTTTACGGGACACGCAACTGTTTCAAGCACTTTTATGAGGAGGCTAAGGCCGCCGAGGTCGCTCTCGAACAGAAGCGCGCCACGTCCGACCCGCTCGAAACCTATTACGTCTGCGTGGCGATGGGATTCCTCGGCAGAGGTGCCCAGGACCCCGAGTTCCTTGACGCCTGGGTTAAGAATCTGGACGTGAAACTTGAGCTATACAGCCCGGCACCGCCCCGCCCGTTCCCCCAGAAGGACTTGCCCTCGCCCGGATTGACCCCGCGCCGAGGGGCCGAGGTGCTCCTGAGAGTCAGCCTGCTGGTGGCGCTCACAGCGGTCGTCACGGTGATCGCATACATCACCACGATCAATACATGGTACGATCGCGTTTTCGGACCCGGCTAAATCCTTTCCCCTCCCCCCGCCGATCCCATTGGAGCCCGCCGACAGTGTCGCTCATCACCGAAACGATCAAGTCATTCACCACCATGCAAGGACAGTTGGTCGTTTACGGCCTACTTGCACTTGCGATGTCCGGTGCGGCGATGGCCTGGTCGAAGTACCCCGGACGGTGGCTGCTGGCGATCGCCTGCTTCGGGCTCACGCTCTTGATCTTCTGGAAAGAGTTCGCAGACCTTGACGAGGAGCTTCCTTGGGTATTCCAGGCCCCGCGGTTCCGGGTCTGGGTGCTTCTACTCTCGCTGGCGTCGCTGCTGACACTCTCGCATCTGGGCTGGATCGCGATGAGGCGAGTGTTCGGATTCGGCGCTAAGCCGGTCGAGGTTGGCGCTGTGTTCGAGGATCTGGACGCCGCTTGGCAAGACGTGCTCAACCAGCTTAGCCATCAGTCGATCGACCTGTCCAAGCAGGATCTCTATCTGCTGATGTCCACGAGCGAAGCCGTGACGGCTTCGGTAGTGCTCGCGGCGGAGATGTCGCTTTTTGCCTACGCACCCGGCGCACCCGACGCGCCGCTTCATGTTTACGCGACGGCGAGAGGCGTGTATCTGAGTCTGGCCGGGGCCTCTCACCTGGGGCGAATGGACTCCGAGGCGAAGGCCCGGCTTGAGTGGCTTTGCAAGCGGATCCTCACCGCGTCGGCAGGCGTTCCCACGCTTCGCGGCATCGCGGTTCTTCTTCCCATGGATATCGCTCGCGATGGCGCGAGTACCCGCCGTGGCGAAGCGATCCGCAACGATCTTCAGGAAATCCGACACGCTTTCCGCGTCAACTGCCCGACCGTGATCGCCTTCTGCATCAACGACGAGCTGCCGGGCTTCACCGAGTACACCGAGCGTCTTGGCGTCGACCGCCGCCAGCGCACCGGATTCTCTCTGCCTACCTCGGTCAAGGTGAGCGACGAGGTCATTCGCCAGGGCGTTGACTGGGAGGCTCTATGGATCGCCTACGATTCACGGTGCTTGATGGGGGCCGACGTCTACAAGCACGAGGGCAACAGGCGGCTCATGGCCATGAACCTGGCGCTCCGTGACCGCAAGGCCGAGTTGGCTACCCTGGTCCACTCCGCCGTGACCCTCCACCGCCAGCACGAGCCCATACTGTTCCGAGGTTGCTACCTCATGGTTCACGGCCACGGATCCGACCGGGACGGTTTCGCGAATGGACTGCTCGGCGGGACGCTTGAAGGCCGGGTGCCCGCCGATAAGGGGTTATCGACTTGGTCGCGTGACGCCGACGACAACGACCGAACCTATTACAAGGTGGCCATCGGACTGGGCGTCCTCGCCGCGGCGGTCGCCTTGCCGATCTGGTGGACGGCCATTTTCCCAAAATTGAGGGAGCCGGCGGTGGGCCTAGGCGGCCTCGGCCTGACTGTTTTGACGACCCTGGTGATGACTTGGGTACTCACGCTTGGCGTGCCGCCGGCCCGCCGCTGGCTGGCGCGGCCCCGTTAGACCGACGACGGATGACTCCAGAGATTCCTCCGGCACTCGCGGGTGTTAACTTCGGACGTATTGGCCGCAAGCAGGGCTGGGTCGTGTCAGCCGGCTCAGAACTCGACAACGCGGATCAGGACATCGCCAATTCGAAGGACATCGAGTAACGCGGGCATTTTTTGGGGACCCGATTGTAACGGGGTGGGGCCAATAAGACGGACGAAGGTACCGTTGGAGCTGGTGAGGTCTTCGAGCCAGAACCGATCGTCGCGTCGGTAGATTTTCGCGTGGCGTCGGCTCGCTAGCCGGTCTCCGATCAGCACGATGTCGCACTTTTCCGCCTCGCGGCCGAGCACGGTCCCCTCCAGCTTGGTCAGGGGAAAGCGATTCGATGGCTTGCCGTCGGGTCCCAAAAAATCCAGTGCCGCCAGGGACACCATCGGGGCGCATCGGAAGACCTCTCCGCTGTCACTCGTCAAGATATCTGGCGACGGTGGCTGGACGGGGTCGACTTGGACAAAATCGATAACGTGCAAGCCGATCTGAAAGCGAGTGCCGTTACAAAGCGGTATCGGGCGGCCGGGAGGGACGTTTAAGTACACGCCGTTGATCGTGGAGCCCTCAGACGCGAACAACGTGTCTCCCTCACACCAGATCCGCACGTGCTGAGGGGCGAGAAACACGGCATCCGGTCCGTTCGCACGGAACGAACCGCGGCCGATCACATTTCCCGTCGGGTAAAGCGGTTCCAGATTCGTCCAATACTTCCGCTTGGCATTGTAGTATTGGATTTCGAGCTGGCGGCTGGGGTCGGCGTCGAGATCTTCGCCGATCATCCGGGTACCCGAGACGTCGTTTTCGACCTGGAGCGGCCGCGCGTGGGGGCGTTCGTCTTTCCCAATCGCCTCGGGCGGGGGTTTCAGACGCGGCTCCCGTGGCGGTTCGAACGCTGCCGCGCCTTGGGCCGGAGCGTTGGGCTGATACGTTCGCGGCGCGGGGCAATCTTGAAATCCAGGGGTCCGCGGGGCAGGTTCGACCTTTGGGGTGGGGGGCGGTTGGACCGGAGGGAGGCCGCGCGTCTTGTCGAAGCGAAACGCAAATCCCTCCTCAGGCAACCGCCCGGGAGGCATAGGCTCCGGACGTGGGCTCGGCTGCGCCCGAACCCCGGGTGCCGGAACGTTCCCCGGATGGCTTGTCTGAAAACCCAATGGCGGCGGAAATTGCTCGTAATCCTCTGCCTCCATCGGGGAGTCGGGAACAACCGGCGACTTGCCCCGGCCATCCATCCCGGGGCGAGAAATCGGCGGAAGGTCGGGTGCCGGCGAAACAGGCCGAGCGGGCTGGCGCGCCTCGACTGGTCGCGAGGCAGGGATTGAAGGGAGTTTGGGCAATAGACGGGGTCCTCCGCGCGTGCGCAGATCCTCCTCCCCTTCTCCTAACGCACGGGGCTGGGGGGACGAGGCCGGTGGCCCCGGATGTAACGGCGATCCGGTCGGACGCGCCATCGGCTGCCGTTCCCCGGAACCGGGCGCACGGGCAGGGCCGGCGGGCCGAGGATGTTGTTCCTCTGGAGGTCGGGGAGCGGGGTTCTTTGGGACATCGGCGGACGGAGACGGCCGAACGACTCGCCTCGAAATGCCGCGCGTCTTGTCGTCCCAGTTATCGTCGTCGCCAACGCTCATCAAGACAACCCCCACGCCGCACCTGACGGATCGGCCTCGTGGCGCGACAACCCACTCCAGAGCATTATTTATCATTGTACGAGACGCCCGACCAAATAAACACGTCTGTCTCGGCGCGAGGCGACTTCAAGCCACACCGTGCCGCGACGACCTGTCACCTCACTTGGACGGGAACAACCAGCACCACCGAGTCCATCCCGGAGACCGGAGATGTCTAAATTTAATGAAGGACCGATCCTCCCATCACAAACGCATCATCCGGCCATGTTTCTCCAGTCTTCCCGAATCGGAGAACCTGAAGAGTTGACATCGGTGCGGTGTCTGGTAAATTCATTTTGTACTTTATCTAATTCTCCCAAACTGTGCAATCTTAGGATCAATGCGCAGTGATTGCGAAGAGTCCTGACCTTTCTGAACGTTGTCGATGTCTTCAATGGGTTCATGCAATCTTGCCTGGATGTCGGGTGAATATCGAAGGCGGGGTTCGAGCAGGCTTTAGGACCAGGCAAGCGGCGTGACGGATCAACGTTGATGGGCCATCTGAAGTGTCCTGCCGGACCCGGGTGTCGGGTGGGACGGGAATGAGCTTCGGGCAGTTTGGACAAAGAGTGCGAACGAGACCGACGTCGCCATGAGAGCGTACGTGCCAGTGGATCTCCACACCCCCCATGCGTGACTACTCCAAGGTGGATTATGACTCGTTTATTGGATGCGGCCGGTAACGGATCGGGCGATCAGAGCGAAATTCGCCGCCACCCCGGACGTCGCCGGACACCCCGGCGGATGTTTCGCCCGTCGGTCCCCGACCGCTCCGCCTTTCACGCTTGGGCCGAGTCGCTCGAAGAACGTACGTTGCTCGCCGCCCCGATCCTCTTTCTCGGAGGTGGCACGACCGTCGACCGCGTCGGCAACCCGCTCTTCGTGCCGGGTAGCCAGCCGATCACGCTCCTCAAGCCGGTCACCGCGATCACCACCGACTCAAACCTCGTCTCGGCGGTCGTCACGATCACCAACCCCTTGGACAGCACCGCGTTGGTCCAGAACGAACTCATCGGCTTCTCCGCTCCGCTCGGCGAGGTTGTCTCAAACACCCAAATCTACGACCCAGCCGCCAAGACTGAGACGCTCACTCTGACGTTCCAGGCGGGCGGGCTCACCGGCCTCCAAACGCTCGCCATCCTCCAGTCGCTGACGTATGTTGACCTGGCCGTCGCGGCAACCACCGATCGGCTCCTGACGTTTCAGATCAGCAACGTGACACTACCGAACGCCCCCCTTGCCAACGCCAGGGTGAAGTTCGCGGCAAGCAATGTGGCTCCGCTCGGGAGCCTCACACCGGCCGGTGTCAACCAGCTTGTGGGCGCTGGCACGGTCACGCTGGGCCTCTCCGCCCTCACGTTCGATCCGGTCGAGGACGGCCAGTCAATCTTGGGTTACACGGTATCCAAGGTTCCCGGTCCTACTGTCGGAACCGTGGTCAAGAACGGCACCAT
>JAYUFP010000646.1:0-4497 GCA_043738665.1 Isosphaeraceae bacterium | reverse complement strand
CGTAGGTCCATTCGCCTGCGAACCGAGACGACTTTGGAGCGCGGTGGCAAGCCACCGCGCTCCCAAGTCGTCCGGAGTCATGTCTCCGACCTCGCGTCGATCACCCATAATGCGATAAACACGGGTATAAAGGCCAGGCACGCCCACTGGTAGGCAGTCAGGCCCGCCATGTACACCGGTTCGGGGCGGATGAACTCGCTGAAGAAGCGGTATATCAAATAAGTGATGATGTACAGTTTCACGAGTTGCCGCTTGAACCGACCGTGGCGTTCGAGCCGGAACAACATCAACGCGCAAATCGCATGAAAGAAGGATTCGTAGATCTGCGTCGGGTGCCGACGGATACCGTCGCCGAAGTTGACGCCCCAGGGCAAGCGGGTTCGAACCCCATAGCAACACCCGGCGACGAAGCAACTGAGCCGGCCGACCGCCACTGCCGCCGCCACGGGTACGGCGAAAGTGTCACCCGTTTTGATCTTCACGTCGGTGATCTTTTTCGCGAGTTCGACCCCGAAGTAACCGCCGACGATTCCGAAAACGATCGTCTTGCCGTTTTCGAACCAAACCCGGCCGCTGAGCAGGCCTTGCCAGTCGGAGAGGGCGAACGGCAGCTTGGCCCCGATCATCGCGCCGCAAAACGCTCCCAGGCCGATCGCCAGGCGCTGTTTCGGACTTAGCCCGAGCGACGATTGACGCCCGCGGCTCAACGCGACGCCCACGCCGATGGACGCGAGCATGATCAGCGGGTATGTCCAGGGGACGGTTTGATTTCCGTTCATGATGGTTTGCGAATCATGAGTTCGGGCACAACGCCCAGCCCAGGGGACCGCTTCGCTCCGCAGTTTGGGCGGAAGTTACCTTCTTTTTGCTCATGAATCCACTCGTCGTCCACCGATCACATCCCGTTGTTCAACCCGACACTCATCGAAACGATCCCCGCCTCACGGAGCGCGGGGAGGACGACGTGCCCTTCGCGGTAGAGGACGTTGTAAGCACAGAACGGAATCACATGTCCGCTCGGCAAGACGTGATGAATACAGCATTTCATCAGGCGACGGACGTCGAAGTTATACGCGTCCAGGAACGACGTGATGGTGATCCGGAAGACGTCCGCTTGTGAAAGCTGCTCGGCAAGCGCCCTGGCGAAAAACTCGGAGGCCGCCGCCTCGACCGGGTCGGTGGGAGGATGTCCGTTGGTCGGCCCACAGCCGACTCCGCAGCCCGCGACCTTCGTGAGATATTGCTCGATCAGTTGTTTCGCCCGGTTCCGACTGAAGAGGATGCCGTTGGCGAGGATTTCGAGATGCTTTTTCGCGTCGATGAATCGCGAGAGCGGGACGACCTTACCTTCGGAGCGGAACGCGTAGGTCAGGCTATGGCAGTTCGGATGGGCACACGGCAGCGGCATGAAGTCGTCTTCGACAAAAATGCCGTCGGTCTGTTCGGCGATGGCCTTGATCACGTCGGGGAACGTCACCCGTTTTTCGAGGTCTTCGGGAAGGACGTGCCGGCCCGAATACGTCGCGGGCTGGAAGCTGACCCCGGTGATCCATGGGCGTTCCAAGCCGAACTTGACGATCGCGCCGATCTCGCGGTCGTTCACGTCGGGCTGGAGCGTGCAGACGAGCGAGGTCTTGATTCCGCGACGACCGAGGGCCTCAATGGCCTTCAATTTGGTCGCGACCAGGGGCTCGCCGCGGAGTGCTTCCGAACCCGCTTCGGAGAAGCCGTCGAACTGGAAGTAGACCTCGACGCGGTGCTTGAGCCGTTCGATCGTGTCGAGCATCGCGGAGTCGTGCGCCAGGCGGATGCCGTTGGTATTGATCATGACAATGTCGATCGGCTGCGCGGCCGCATATTCGAGCACACGCAGGAAATCGGGGTGGATCGTCGGCTCACCGCCGGAAAGCTGCAAGACCTCGGCGCGGCCTTCGACGGCGACCAGTCTGTCGATCGACTTGACGCAGTCGTCATAACTCAGGTGTGTTCCTCCCGGCCCGCTCGACGAGAAACACATCGGGCAACGGAGGTTGCAGGAGGTCGTCATCTCGACGAGGCCGACGCAGGTGTGCTGCTCGTGTTCGGTGCAGAGGCCGCAGTCGTATGGGCAACCTTTATCGGGTTCGACGCCGAATTGCGGCGGCACTTTTCCGGGGAGGCTGTATTCCATCCGGTCGTAAAGTGCGACGTCTGAACAGATGAAATCCTCTCGGACCCCGTGCGTCGGGCAACGCTTGCGGAAGTAAACGCGCTTGCCCTTGGTGATGATCTTGGCGGGGACGAGCGTGAGGCACTCGGGGCAGAGGCTTTGGGTCATTCCAAGGAAGGTGTGGTCGCGGAGCTGGGTCATCGGTCGGCACCCTTCTGATTGAATCTCCGGTAAACCGATCGGTAAGCACGGGCCCCGAAGAACCCGACGACCACGGCCGCGACGCAACCCGCGAGAATGCCTGCCGGAAAGCTGTTTGAGGGCAATCCGACCGCGAGGCAGGCGGCGAAAAACGCGACGAAGATTGAGATCAGAAGGGCGCCCATGCCCAAAAGGGCCAGGAAGACGCGGAGGAGAACCGCGAGCGCGGAAAGCGGCGGCTCGTCGAGCCCTTCGGGAGCCGTGTAAGGATTTTCCAACGCATGGGGAGGCGGCATGAGCCAGGGCTCGTTCTCGTGGGGATTTGGTCCCCGGAGAGTCGGCTCCGAGCCGAGATCGTCGGCGGACTGACTCATGCGCGATCCTCCCGATGTATCGTCATCATCGTCACACGACTTCTCATGGCGATCCAGGGCTCGCGCGTGCCACCCGACAATAACCTTTGAGTGCGGGAGCCACGAAACGGGTCGGATACTGCCTCAGTCGCCCAGCCACGCCTTCCGGTGTTTGGCCCGCGCTTCATCGGCCTTCGAATTGACTTCCAGGCCCCAGCGCTTCGGGGGTTCCTTGTCGAACGTCGCCGTCAGTCGGGTCAGCCGGTCTCGTCGGGAAACGAGGATGGAGACCTTGTCGCCGGGTCGATAGTGCTCCATCCGGTCTTTCCAGACTTCCGGGCGGACGCGGTCGTCGTCGATCGCCAGGATCTCATCGCCGACGTTCAACCCGGCCTCGAAGCCCGGCGTCCCGCGTTTCACTTGCGAGACCAGCAGTCGTCCCCCCTCGGCCTTTGTGCCCAGCCCGAGCCAGGCCTTCGTCGGTTCGTCGGGTTTGCCGGGCTTCTCCTCCTTGAACTTGAGCCCGAACCAGTTCATCGCCGCGTCGAAGTCGAGTTCGTCGGTCGATTCCAGTGCCCTGTGGAAGAAGCCGGTAAGGTCGGAGCCGGCCACCTCCTCCGCCGTCGCTCGGAACTCCGCCGGGGTGTAGCCTTTCGCGTCGGAATAGCGGGTGTAGGCTAGCTTCATCACGTCGTCGAGGCTCTTCTTGCCTTCGGTCGCGCTCCGGATCTTGGCGTCGAGCAGGAAGCCGACGATCGAGCCTTTGTTGTAGTAGTCGGTCCCGGTGTTGGGCGTGTTCTCGTCGCGTCGATAGAACTTAATCCAGGTGTCGTAGGAGGAGGATTCCAGGGGCTGCACGAGCCGACCGGGGGTATTCTGGAGGACGGCGATCTCCCCGAACGGTTCGTCGGGGTCTGCGCCGGGGCGGGTCCCGGGCCGTCCCGCCAGGAAGTCTTCCACCGTGTTCAGCCCGGCGCGTCGGACGAGCAGGCGTCCGTAGTAATCGGTGACTCCTTCGGCGATCCAGAGGCTCTTGGTGTTGACCTCGTTCTCGTAGTCGAACGGGCCGAGTTCGACGGGGCGGAGCCTCTTCACGTTCCAGGCGTGGAAGAACTCGTGACTGACGAGTTCGAGCCACCCCAGGTAGGCTTTTTTCGTGCGGGTATTCCAGCGTGAGGACATCAGCACGGTGGAATTCTTGTGTTCGAGGCCGCCACCGGCTTCGGTGAGCATGTTCAGAAAGAGGTACTTGTCGTAGGGCAGGAACCCCCAGAAATCGCGCTGGGCGCGGACGATCTTTTCGACGGCTTTCGCCGACTTGGGGCCGTCCCAGGAATTGCCTTCGCCTTCGTTGACGAGTAAATGCTTCTTGCCGTCGACCTCGAACTCGTAAACCTTGGGGCTGCCGACGTAGATCGGGCAATCGATGAGTGTGTCGTAGTCGGGGGCGAGGTAATGATCGGGTTTCTCGCCGGGCGCGGGCGGCAGCCCGGTGTAGCTTCCTTTCCAGCCGGCAGGGAGATCCAGCCGGACCTCATGAGGGGCCGAGCCGGCGCCGACGGGGGTCAGGAAGACGCTCGCGCCATTGATCAAAGCGAACCCGGCGTCGATCCAGCTCGTCTGCACGCCCATCTCGCGGCAGTAGACCCGGTACGAGACGACCACCGAGGCCGCGCCCCCGGTCGCCACCTTCCAGCGGTTCTTCCGCGTCTTCTCGACGGCCAGGGGCTTGCCATCGGGGGACTTCGCGGCGATCCCCTCGACGTTCCGGGCATACTCGCGGACGAGGTACGA
>JAYUFP010000645.1:0-4497 GCA_043738665.1 Isosphaeraceae bacterium | reverse complement strand
TCCGATAGCGACTGGCCGGAGCGACCCAGTCGCCAGGCGGGATTCGCACCCGCTGAAGATCCCCGACTTTCACGGCGCACACAAAGTCTGACCCCCTGACCCAAACAAAGTCTGACCACTTGACCCAAAGTCTGACCCCTTGACCCAACCTGACCCCTTGACCCAACCTGACCCAACCAGCCAGATGATCCGAAAAACGGCGAAGACGGCACCCACCCCGGCACTCGCGAGAACGAGATCCGCCGGCATCCCGAAAGCCCCGACCGCGATCCCCGCCGCCGAAAGCAAGCCCGCCAGAGCCGCCACCCGGGCCGACGCCTTATCCGAGGCAAGCAACCCGAGCGGAACCAGGACCGGAACGGCCGCGGCGAAGGTCGAGCCCGGCCAGAAATTCAGCGGGTCGTCATTCCGGGTCCAGACGGTCTACCTCCGCGGATGCTTGGCTCGTTGCGAAGGGAGTTCACGATACGTGAACGGTCGCGAGGTTGGTAGAGCCTGGCCTATCGGAACCTGGAAAGCACCGCTGTTGATAAGTTGATGATTCGGCGTCGAGTTTGACTGCCGCGCGGCATTTCCGCGATGGTATCGCCGGCGATCGCTTCGAGGCGCGTGCTGTGAGGAATGACGGAGCGGTGGAGGATTTCGGCAAAGATTCGATCAGATAAACTGTACCGTTTGGCTTGTTTCGTTCTTTGCAATCGTCTACTTTACAGAACCGGGGCGATCGTCTCCCGCAAGGTTCGTGAGGCACGCGCCCTGGAATTGGGAGTCCACGCCAGGTCTCCTTCGACGGGTCCGCTTGTTTGAGCCTTACCGAGAGCGACGAATTCTTCAAGTTCAAGCCGGTCGTTGAAGCCCAGCGAACGAAGAAACCCGTGAAGCCCTCGACCGGGGAGCGCGGGATCGAAATCAAGGAGGTCGATTCATGAGCCGCTCCAAGGTCGCCGTTTTACGGACTTCTCCCGCCACGGTCCTCGAAGATTACCATCGACTGATGAATCTTGCGGGATACCAGGAGGTCATTGACCCGAAGGTCGACACGGCGCTGAAGGTCAACATCTCCTGGCACTTTTTCTATCCCGGCTGCTCGACCACTCCCTGGCAACTGGAGGGCGTGATCCGAGCGATGAAGCGCGACGGATACGATCCCGACTTGATCCACGCGTGCCATAATCGCACGGTCGTGATCGACTCCCATCTCGGCGAGCGCGAGAACAAGCAAGTCGATGTCATCAACGCGCACGGACTGAGGAACATTCATCTGTACGAGAGTGAGGACTGGATCGACGTCCGGGAGGCGGTGGGTGGACTGGCCGAGAAATTCCTGGTCCTCAACAAGGTCTACCCGAAAGGGTTCTCGATCCCGAGACGGTTTCTGGGCGAGAACATCATCCACCTTCCGACCGTGAAGACACACATTTTCACAACCACCACCGGCGCGATGAAGAACGCGTTCGGCGGCCTGCTCAACGAACACCGGCACTGGACCCACCCGGTCATCCACGAGACGCTCGTCGACCTTCTCATGATCCAGAAAACGATCCATCGCGGTGTTTTCGCCGTGATGGACGGCACTTTCGCGGGAGACGGTCCCGGCCCTCGCTGCATGATCCCGCACGTCAAAAACGTGATCCTGGCGTCGGCCGATCAGGTGGCGATCGACGCCGTCGCCGCGAAAATGATGGGGATGGATCCTCTGAACGATTTGAAATATGTCCGTCTGGCTCACGATCTAGGATTGGGGTGTGGCGACCCCCGTGAAATCGAAATCGTGGGCGACGTGGACGCCGCCGAGGAAAACTGGCACTTCGACGGCCCCTTCAAGCAGATGACCTTCGCCTCGCGGAACCAACACCGAATCTACTGGGGGCCGCTGAAGAAGCCGCTTGAATGGTCGTTGAAGACGTGGCTGGCCCCCTGGGCTTACGTGGCGAGCGTCGCCTATCACGACGTGTTCTGGTATTCGCGTTACGGCCGCCGCCACATCGAGGCGTCTCTCGAAAGTGAGTGGGGTCGGCTTTTCGCCAACTGGGGGACCGTCCAAACCGACCCTCACGGTCAAGGTTACCCGGAGGTCGGAAAGCCCAACGCGGAGCTGGTGCGGAAGGGGATGAAGCATTTCCTCGAGGGCATGAGACTCATCGGCATGGCCGTGACGGAGTCCCCCGAGTTCCGTTCCCGCAAACGACCCAAACCGACCCGGGAAACCATCAAAACACACTGATAACGGTATTTATCAATGATCCCCGGTCGGCTGACATTCTCCTTCCGCCGGAACGCTCGGATCTGCGACGTGCCTCCGTGCAATGCTCAAGAAGTTCGGCCGTCGCACCGCGACGTTCAATGGGCCGCCGCCCCCGCGACTCAGTTCCTTCACCAGAAGAACGACAAGAGAGAGTTGCACGACGACCAGGGAAGGAACGACCAGCCGGCCCCACGAACCGATCTCGTCGGCAAGGAAAACGAGCCGATGACTCTGCTTCAGCAGGGCATTGCCTTCGAGATCAAGCCAGCCGGTCCGCGAAACGACGAGCACATGCGACCACAACATGAAGAGGTACTCCGTCGCCATCCCCAGCACGACCGCCATGGTCCACCTGCCTCCTTGGGCGGCCAGCGCCGCCCAGCCCAACGCGACGAGCACGACCACCGACGGCATGCAAGCCGCCGGGGCAACTCCCTGAGCCCGCGAAACCGGCAGTAAAGCCGTCGCCAGTAACGCCCCGGGCACGATGAATAAGGCCACCGCGAACCAGCCTCGACCCGCGTCCCGGCCGAACGCGGGACCGCGGACCGCGAAGCGAGAGAGCAGGAACACCGCCAAGGAGACGGTGAGCGCTCCTGTCGTCATGTGAAAATAAAACCGCGTGGCGATCCAATAGAGCTTGGAGGCCGAGGGTGGCGCCTCGAAAGCCATTTTGACAAGCGGTGGCGAAATAAAAGAGAGCGCGGTATTGGCGGCGACGTTCGATGTGATACTCGCGAGCGCGAATGAAACGCCCTGGTTCGCCACGAGCGTAGGTACCGCGTTGACCGTTCCCGCGGCACCGTAGGTCGCGGCGAGCCATATGTACCAGGGGGCCGCCACCGCGACGATGGGCGGCAGCAGGAAGGCCGCCTGTCGGGGGCTCGGCAGGCAAGACCGGTCGCGGGCAACGAGGAACGCCGCGTGAACGACCATCGGGGCCATGTAGGCCAGCGCCGACTGATGCGTCATGAATGCGAGGACCCAGCATATCCCTGCATCGACGAGTCGTGTACCGGCGGCACGGCGATCGACCCCGCGGGTTCGGACGAATTGAATGTGCGAGTGCAAGCCGCAAAGCAGGAAGTAGACTGCGAGTGCTTTCGGCCAGGTGAACCATGCCTCGTGCATGATCCAGACGTTCAGAGTGGCGAACAGAACCCCGATACGGGCCGTCCGGCGGCCGAACATGTCGCGGAGGACCAGGTAGAGTGCGGGGACGAACGCGAAGTTCGTCAGCGTCGAGCCGACCTGGAAGGTAAAGAACTCATCCCCGGCGATCGACATCAAAAACGAAAGGACGAGGTTGTAGAGGGGAGTCCGCGACGCCAGCGTGTAGATGCCGACCCAGGTTGTACCGACCTCGCGGACGCCCAGGAAGACAAGCGCCTCGTCGTAATGCATCCACCAGTCAAGATACCAGGCCCCGCCCGCGTAGATCGGCAACACGGCCTGGATTCCCAGGAGTTGCAGATAGCCGATGCCGCAGTATGTCGCGAGTGGCCTGAGCCCGGGTTCCGATCTTTGGCTCCCGGAAGTCCCGCGTTGACGGCGTCCGCGCGCCGTGACGGCGATCGCGATTCCCGCCATCGCTGCGATGGCCAGCAACCCGGCGACGAAACGGTCGCGGTGGGTCATGAAGGCTACCATCTGACAGAACGCCATGAAGGTGAAGCCAACCCCCCAAGAGGCGGTAAACCGCTCCTCGCGGTCCAGGTCCGTCCGTTTGGCGAGCACGGCCCATCCGAAGACAAAGGTGACGATGGGGAACCCAACCGCCACTCCTACCATCCGTAGCAGAGTCATCCGTCAGGCCCCCAACCTCGGTAGTAAGCCAATCCGGGCCGCCCCGAAGCGCAAGGAACCGCCGCCTGTCGGACCCGACGCGCGGCACGATAGCACCCCCCAATCCATCGGTCAACGTCAGGAACCAGTGGAACCATGGGTCAGACTTTGTTCTTGAACCATGGGTCAGGCTTTGTTCTTGGTCCTTCCCTCGACCGGCGTTACCCGGCGTCGATGGTACCACGGGCCTCTCCGCCACCCCAAGCGGCCCGGCCTGTCGCTCGCGGGCGTCCGGTTGAGTTCACGCGACTCACCGCATGGGGTTTCCCGTGTTCCGGTGGATCTCCTCTAGCGACTGGCCGGAGCGACCCAGTCGCCAGACGGGATTCGCACCCGCTGAAGATCCCCGACTTTCACGGCGCACACAAAGTCTGATCCCGGGTTCCTCGCGGTCGCCCCTCGGATCG
>JAYUFP010000644.1:0-4504 GCA_043738665.1 Isosphaeraceae bacterium | reverse complement strand
GTACGCGACGATACCTGCAATCCGGTGGAGTCAGCATAGTCCCATGACGAACCTGTTCATCTCTCAACGACGAGCCCTCAAAATAACGGCGCGGTCGCGGACAAAAGGATTGCAAAATCAAAAAGCTGATTAACCGCAGAGATCGCGGAGAAGAGAGGAAGAACGAGATGAAAGTCAGCCAATCCGCTCTCGTTCCGTTTCTTCTCTCAGCTCGTCTCTGCGATCTCCGCGGTTAGATTGCGTGCGACGTTTCGAGGACTTCTCGACTTTGCAATCATCTTGCGGTCGCGGATGGCAAACACTGTCTTCCGCTGTAGAATTGCCGAGAGAGCGAGGCTCCCGCGGGGCTTGCATGCGGCCTGGCCACTTGGTGGGGAAGGGTTATTGCGAACATCGACCTCTCAGGATACGATCCGGGAAGCCCCAGGAGGCAATCGCCATGGCCAAATCGCACGGCACGAAGCAGCAGAAGAAATTAGCGAAACAGAAGGCCAAACGGTCTGACAAACGTTCCGAACTGCTTCGACGCGACTCGAAAGACCCGACTGTCCGGCTCGCTCGCGCGGAGAAATGGCCGGTCGTCCAGGCATTGGTCGCGAAGGAGCTTTGGGAAGACGGGATCGGCTATCTCCTCATCGCCAGGCAAGAGGCGGAAGGGCGAGTCGTGTTCGGCTCGTATCTCGTCGATGTGTGCTGCCTGGGTGTGAAGGACGCGTTCTGGAAACCGGGCACGCTCGGCGATTTCAAAGAGGTCGTCGAAACCTTGGGGCAGAGCCAGAAATTGATCCCGATCTCTCCCGCCTGTCTTGTGAAGATCGTCCACGGCGCGGTCGAGTACGCGCTTTCCTTCGGCTTCCGACCCCACCCCGACTTTCGACATTCCGCAAAGCTGTTCGACGGCATCGATACCGCGACCTGCACGCAAGAATTCACGTTCGGACGCGACGGCAAGCCCTTCTATTTTCAAGGACCCCACGAGACGCCCGAGCAGGTTCGGTTCATCGTGGAGCGAGTCCAGGAGGCAGGGGGTCACTTCACGATCCCGATGAACAGCCTTGATTCGGAAGAATTCGACGACATCGAGCTTGATTACGACGAAGATGAGGACGAGGAGCAGGACGACCTTAGCTTGCCGCCACCTTGAGGGCCGAAGCTTCCGCGCATCCTCGACGCTCGGGCCGTGAATCTTTCGGAATGAGACGATGCAGTTGATCAACCGGCGGGAAATGCTCGGCTACGCGGGGTCTCTGGGAGGTCTCGCGGTCGCGGCTCCCGCTGCGGAAGTCGCCTCCGGTAAGCTCAAGGTGGTCGTCACGGGCGGCCATCCCGGCGACCCCGAATACGGCTGCGGCGGCACGATCATCCGCTACTCCGACCCGGGGCACGAGGTCGTCCTGCTTTATCTGAACGACGGCGTGCCCGCGGGTAAGCCCCGAAATGGAGTCCGCGTCGCCGAGGCGAAGAAGGCCTGCGAGATCCTCAAGGCCCGGCCGCTTTTCGCCGGGCAGATCGACGGCGACGCGGTCGTCGACCGCGCCCATTACGAAGCCTTCCGCAAGCTCCTTGAGGCCGAGAAACCCGACGTCGTCTTCACCCACTGGCCGATCGACAACCACGCCGACCACCGCGCCATCTCGATGCTCGTTTACGACGCCTGGCTCCGGCTGAAAAAGGCCTTCGCCGTCTACTATTACGAGGTCTCGAACGGCGAGGATACGGTCCAGTTCACCCCCACGCATTACGTTGACATCACGGCCGTCGAACCGAGGAAGCGGTCGGCGTGCTTCGCCCATGATAGCCAGGCCCCCGAGAAGTTCTACGACCTTCAAGGACAGGTTACCCGCTTCCGGGGCGTCGAAAGGGGCTGCCGACACGCAGAGGCCTTCATCCGCCATGTGCAGAGCCCGGATTTCGCCCTGCCACCGGGGTGATCGTGAGGGGCGGAGAAGCTCGCCCGGGTGTTGATTCCGGCACGAAGTCTGCGGCCTGCGGTATGCTCGACAACTTGCCGCCCCGCACCCCTTGAGAGAGACCTTCGATGTATTACCGCTGGTTGATGCCTTTCCTGATCCTCGTTCTGGCCGTGCCGCCGGTCCGTGCCGGCGACGTGTTAAAAGGCAAAGACGCCCTCGGTGATTATACGACCGACGCGCCGGGGGTCCGGCGCAAGGTCACTCTCGACGACCTGGCGACGCCTTATGAGACCCCTTCGGCCAACAACTTTCCGCGGGTCGTCAAGCGACCCGAGGGCGCCTGGCCCAAGGCGCCGGAAGGCTTCGAGGTGACGGAGTTCGCGACGAAGCTCACCGAGCCCCGCGTCATCGTGAAGGCGCCCAACGGCGACCTCTTCCTTTCGGAGAGCCGCGCCAACCGGGTCCGCGTCCTGCGAGACGCCGACGGCGACGGCAAGCCCGAGATCAGCGAGGTCTTCGCCACGGGCCTGAATCGCCCCTTCGGCATCGCGTTTTACCCGCCGGGGCCGGAGCCGAAATTCGTCTACGTCGGCAATACCGACTCCGTCGTGCGTTTCCCCTACAAAAACGGCGACGTCAAGTCCACAGCGCCCGCCGAGACGATGATCAAGGACATCCCAAGCGGCAATGAACGCGTCGGCGGCGGTGGGCACTGGACGCGCGACCTGGAGTTCTCTCCCGACGGCAAGACGCTCTACGTCTCGGTCGGTTCGCGCTCGAACGTCGACGACGACAACCGCGAAACCCGCCGCGCCAACATCCTCGCCTTCGACCCCGACGGCAAGAACGAGCGGATTTTCGCGACGGGAATCCGCAACCCCGTCGGCCTCGCCACGCACCCGAAGACCGGCCAGCTCTGGACGTCGGTCAACGAGCGCGACGCACTCGGCGACCACCTCGTGCCGGATTACATCACCCACGTCCAGGAAGGCGGCTTTTACGGCTGGCCCTGGTATTACATTGGTCCCCATCAGGATCCCCGCCACAAGGGCAAGCACCCGGAACTGAAGGACAAGGTGATCGTCCCCGACGTGATTCTCCAGTCGCACATGGCGTCCCTGGATATGACCTTCTACGACGGCACCCAGTTCCCCGAAGAGTACCGCAACGACGCCTTCGCCTCCGAGCACGGTTCCTGGAACCGCGCGCGAAGGACCGGCTACAAGGTCATTCGAGTGCCGATGAAAGACGGTAAAGCCACCGGCGAGTACGAGGACTTCCTCGTCGGATTCGTCACCGAGGACGGACACGTCTGGGGCCGCCCCGTGGGCGTCGCCGTGGCCAAGGACGGGGCGTTGATGGTCACGGATGATGGGTCGGGAACGGTGTGGCGGGTGGCGTATAAGGGGAAGAAATGAGAGGAGTCCGTCCAGCCCCGGCTTGCGGTCAAGGGCTCTTCTTCAAGCCCCGAAGGGGCGAAAATCATCACGACCCCGGAATTGGTCCCGAGCCCAGGGAATTTCACAGTGTCCGACTCGATTCTCGACGAGATCGTCGCCTCCAAACACAAGGAAGTGGCCGCGGCGCGCCTGCGATTTCCGCTCGACGAGGTCGAGCACCAGGCCATGGAAGCCCCTCCCACGCGGGATTTCCTCGCCGCACTCTCGGGGCCGGGACCGATCCGCTTGATCGCCGAGGTGAAAAAGGCCAGCCCTTCGGCTAAGGTGATCCGCGAGGATTTCGAGCCGATCTCGATCGCCAGGACTTATCAGGAATACGGCGCCGCGTGCTTGAGCGTCCTCACCGACGAGCCCTTTTTCAAAGGGCATCTCTCATACCTCGCCAGAATCCGCGCTGCCGTCGCGATCCCTTTGCTTCGTAAGGACTTCATCATTGATGAATATCAGGTCGTCGAGGCAAGGCTCGCCGGGGCCGACGCGATTCTCCTGATCGCCGAGATCCTCGACGATCATCAACTCGTCGCCTTGCGGGAACGCGCCGAGGGGCTCGGCATGACGGCCCTGGTCGAGTTCCATGACGAGGCGAACCTGCCCCGCGTGTTGAATTCGGGGGCAACGCTGGTGGGGGTCAACAACCGCGACCTGAAGCGGTTCGTCACCGACCTCGACCTGACGTTAAGGCTCCGCACCGCGATCCCGCCGCACGTCACGCTCGTGAGCGAAAGCGGAATTCGCACGCGGGGCGACGTCGAAAGGCTTGAAGCCGCAGGGGTCTCCGCGATCTTGGTCGGGGAAACCCTGATGCGCGCCGACGACATCGGGGCGGCGGTCGAACTGCTTTTGGGGCTGCAACCCGAGCCGGAAGGCGTTTGAACGGCGGATCATGGCCGATGATCAACGGCCAATGACCGACAAGGGATATCCTCATCGGTCATCGGTCATCGGGCATCGGTCATCGGTCATCGGTCATCGGGGACGTGACCTACGCAAACTTGCCACTTTGACAGCTAGCGAGATTTTTCCACCCGTAAGTCACTCGGAATATTGAACTTACGGCTTCATTAACGAAATTTCGTCAGTTCGAGCAAATGAGCCAAAAACAAGCGTTTCAAGTTTGTGTAGGTCACGACC